>JBBSAT010000136.1:0-19304 GCA_038252025.1 Polyangiales bacterium
AATGGCGATCGATTGGGGCCCTAATGACGCCTAATTATAGTTCATTTATATGTAAATAAGTATCGGATACAAAACCGCACGCGTGCAGGGCACGGCACGGGCTGAGCGCCACCTCGGTGGCGACACGCGCGCAATCCTATCGGTTGTCAACGAGCGATCTCGACCTCGCTGATGTTCTCACCCTGGTCGCACGAGAGCAAAAAAGGCACCGCCGCCGTTCCGACGTCGGAGTTGCGTGGGGCGAACCACCACGGTACGCCCGGCCATGCGCGCGCTCGGCACGCTCCTGTTCTGCGTGCTCGCGAGCTTCCCCGGCCTCGTCCATGCGCAGTCCAGCCACGTGGTGCGCGAGGGCCAGTCGCTCGCGCGCATCGCTCGCCGCTACCACGTGAGCGTGCAGGATCTGGCGGCGGCGAACGGGCTCTCGCACGACGCGCACGTCCAGGTCGGCCAGGAGCTCCGGATTCCTGAGTCCGGCGTGGCCTACGTCCGCAGCGGACAGACGCTCAGCGAGATCGCCCACGACGCACACTGCACGGTCGCGGAGATCGTCCGCTTGAACCGCCTGCGTGACGCGACGAGCCTTCGCATCGGGCAGCGCCTCGTGCTGCCTGGCTACGAGGCGCCGCGGGGTGGTGCGCGAGGAGCTGCGCCCCGCTGGGGTCGCCCTCGCACGGCCGGCGTGGCGACCTTCTACCGGATCGCGACGCGAACGCGCTCGCGCCTCCGCCTCCTGGACTCGCGCGGGCGAGCGCCCCGTTCGGCCACCCGCCAGCTCGGCCTCCTGATGCGCCCGAGAGGCGCGCGCCCGAGGGAGAGCTTCCCGACCCCGCCGGCCAGGCTCATCGAGCTCCTCGCGCGAGTGAGCGATCACTTCGGCGGTCGCGTGATCCAGGTCGTCAGCGGCTACCGGCCCGCCGGTGGCTACACGCGCGACTCCAGTCAGCACACGCACGGGCACGCGATCGACATCCGGATCGAAGGCGTGCCGAACATGGAGCTTCGCGACTTCCTGCGGACGTTCGACCGGGTCGGCGTCGGCTTCTACCCGCGGAGTACGTTCGTCCACTTCGACGTCAGGGATCGGAACGCGTACTGGGTCGACTGGTCGCGCGCGGGCGAAGCGCCCCGCTATCAGCGACGCGGCGAGCCTCCGCCCCAGGATTCGACGAGCGAGGAGCGCGATGACACCGGCGAGGGCGGTGACGACGTCACGGACGAGGGCGGTGAAGGCGCGGTCGAGGCGGAAGAGGGCGTCATCGACGCCGAAGAGGGCCGCTCCCACGACGGAGTGATCGACGACTGATCGGCGAGCACTCCGGCTGACTCACTCATCGGCTCGCTTGGCAGCCCGCTCCCGTCCGTGCTCGATGCGAGCACTCCCGTCCGCGGTCTGCGCCGCGAGCACTCCGGCTGACTAACTCATCGGCTCGCTTGGCAGCCCGCTCCCGTCCGTGCTCGATGCGAGCACTCCCGCCCGCGGTCTGCGCCGCGAGCGCTCCGGCTGACTACGGAACGCGCTCGCCGACTCCCGGACACGGGACCACGAGGGAGTGGCCCGCCTCGCAGAGGCCCGTGATGCAGAGCGCCAGCTCACCGCATTCCGCGTCCGGGTTGCAGTCGCTGTGCGTCTCACACGGCATCCCGCCCATGCGGTCCGGCGGCGGCGTCGTCCGCGGGCAGCCCGCGAGCGCCGTCGCGAGAGCGAGCAGGCCAGCCATGCCGAGTCTCGTGCGCACGAAGCAAACGTAGCCCGCGCGCGGGAGCTAGGCGAGGATCCCGTACTCCTTGAGCCGGCGATAGAAGGTGCGGCGCGGCATCCCGAGCTGGTGGGCCGCACGCACACGGTTCCAGCCGGCAGTCTCGAGCGCCTCGAGGATCTTCCGACGCTCGTGCGCCTTCCACTCCTCCACGTTGCCAGGGAGAGGCTCGGTAGCGCCGAGGGGCGCCCGCGTCTCCTCGACGGTCTCGTCATCGCCGGGCTCCGGCGAGAGCGCCGGGCCCTCTCCTCCCGTGAGGACGGCCAGGTCGGCGGCCGTGATGACGTCGCCCTGGCTCATGATGGAGGCGTTCAAGAGCACGTGCTCGAGCTGCCGAACGTTCCCGGGGAGGGGGTGGGTCGTGAGGATGCGAAGCGCGTCCTTCTGGATCTTCATCTTCGGCACCGAGTCACGCCGTGCGTTCTCGGTGAGGAAGTGCTCCACCAGGAGCGGGATGTCGTCTCGCCGCTCCCTGAGGGGCGGCAGTCGCACGTCGACCACCGCGAGCCGGTAGTAGAGGTCCTCTCGGAAGAGCCCTCGCTTCACCTGCTCGAGCAGGTCCTTGTTCGAGGCGGCGACGATCCGAACGTCGACCAACGTGTCCTCTTCGCTGCCGACGGGGCGCACGCGTCCATCACCGAGCACACGCAGCAGCTCGACCTGCATCTTGGCGGGCATGTCGCCGATCTCGTCGAGGAAGAGCGTCCCGCCGTCCGCCTGGACGAAGACGCCGTTTCGATCCTTGTCCGCCCCCGTGAAGGCGCCGCGCTTGTGGCCGAAGAGCTCGCTCTCGAGGAGGGTCTCCGGCACCGCCGCGCAGTTGAGCGCGACGAACGGCTTCTTGCTCCGGGCCCCGCCGAAGTGGACCGCGCGCGCCACGAGCTCCTTGCCCGTCCCGCTCTCGCCGTGGATCACGACCGGGACCGAGAGATCGCGGACGCGGTCGACGATGGCGAGCACCCGCCGGATCCCTTCGCTGCGCCCGACGATGCCGTGACGCTCGTGAGAGCCGCGGAGAGCGTCCCGCGCGCGGACGAGCTCGGTCCTCGCGTCGTCCAGCTCCGCCGTGCGCGCGTCCAGCAAGCGCTCGATGTCGTCCTTGGCCTTCTCGAGGGCCTCGTTCGCGGTCTCGAGCTCGCTCCGCTTCTGCTCGAGATCCGCGAGGAGCCGTGCGTTCCCGAGCGCGATGGCGACCTGGTCGGCGAAGGCGAGCAAGAGGTCGACGTCGGACTCCGCGAACCGCGCGCGACGCACACGATGCTCCACGTAGAGCACGCCGACGATGCCCGACCTATCGCGGATCGGAACGCACGCGACGGACTGGAGCATGAGGCGGTGCACCGAGACATACTCGGAGAGACGCCGATCGGTGCGCGCGTCGACGGTCACGATCGGCTCGCCGTCGATGAGGACCGCCTCCGCGATCGACTGGCTGAACGCGATGTGTGGGTCGTCTGGCCGAGCCGCATCGCGAACGGCTCGCGGCTCGAGCTGCCCGTCGGCGTTCACGAGCAGGACGAAGCCGCGCTCGGCACCGGAGAGATCGACCGCGCTGTCGTTGATGCGCGCGAGAAGGCGCTCGACGTCTCGCTCGCTGGCCAGGCGCTTCGTGATCTCGAGCAATCGAGCCCAGCGCCCGTCACGACCGAGCTCGGCGGTCGCGCCACCCTCCGTCACCGCTGGCTTGGGCCCGCTCGCCCTGCGTTTCGCCTCCATTCGGATCGGATCCGACCAGAACGGCTCTCGCAGCTCGCGCGGAAGCGCGGTCGCGATGTCCTCGAGGATCTCCATCGCCAGCTCCGCGGCCCTCCGAGCCTGGACCTCGGCGCCGCGGCCCTCGTGGAGGCGTGCGATCGCGTCGTGAGTGCGCCACGCGAGCTCTCGTGAGTCGCGCCCGCGTGCGCTCTCGGTGACGGCCCCCAGCTCGGCGAGCGCCCCTTCCACGTCGCCGGTCGCAGCTCGCGCACGCGCCAGCAACATGCGCAGCCGAGGCCGGGCGGCCTCGATGGCGTGGTCGTGGATCGCCGTTCGCGCCGACGCGAGCCGTCCTGCCGCCGCCGAGACATCCAGCGGACCATCGCGGTCCAGCAGCGCCTCCGCTGCGTCGAGCCAGCCGGTCGCTTCGTCCTCGAATCGTTGGGAGGTCCGCAGGTGCGCGCTCGCGTCGTCCCAACGGGCCAGCGCCCGGTCGAGATTTCCTTCGCGCGCGTCGACGCGCGCCAGGGTGGCGAGCGCGACCGCACGCGCCGCGTCGTCGCCTCGGCCCTCGCCTTGCGTGAGCAGTGCCTCGGCGAGCTCGCGCGCACGCTCGGCTCGCCCGAGCCACAGCGCGAGCCGCGCCCCGTCCACTTCCGCGTCCGACGCCACCACGCCCAGCGACGCGGCGAGGCGCACGGTGGACTCCGACACGTCGAAGCGAATGGGCTCGCTCCCCTCCGTCACCCGCAGACCCTCATGAGTCATCCTCGTCCTCGGCGAGGCGACGCTCCAGCTCGCTCATGTACTCGTGCCCCCCCGGAGGGCGGTTCGTCTTCGACTTGGGTGCGCCGAGCAGCACCACTGGCCGCTTGGCCTCCTTCTGGTGGTCGTCGTCGAACCCGTCGAGGACCAGACCGTCGTTCGAGTCGTCCCCGAGGCCCATGGCGTCGGCCGGCGGCGGATGCCCCGCGTCGAGAAGGTCATCGAGCCCTGCGTCGAGAAGCTCCACGTCGACCTCGAGGTCGTCGGGGCCTGGACGCCGCGCATCCCAGGCTTCCATGAGGGCCTTCGGCGCGACGAGCGGCAGGGGCTGAGAATGGCGCTCCGGCTCATGAGGCAGATCCAGGAGGTCGGGCGGCGACTCGGCGTCGTACGTCTCGGGCGGCATCGAGAGCAGCTGTAGGTCGTCCAGCATTCCTGGATCGTCGTATTCCTGGACCACCGGCTCGGGCGGCAAGCTCTCGGCGAGCGAGAACTGCGAGGGCACCATCGCGAGCTCGTCCTCCTGGACCGGCTCGGCGGGCATGGACTGGCTCACATAGCGAGCGATCGCGCGCGGACCGACCAGCATCCCGTAGCGCATCGCGAGCTCTTCGAGCTTCCAGGCGAGGTGCGCGGCGCTCGGTGTGCGTCGAGAGCGATCGCGCTGGAGCGTCGCGAGCACCACCTCCTCGAGGTCCTGGGGGTAGTCCGGCACGCGCGACGACGGCGGCGGCACATCCTGCTCCACCACCTGAGTCATGATCTGTACATCCGGGCCCCGGTAGAGCCGGGTGCCGGTGGTCAGCTCGTAGAGGACCACGCCGAGCGCGAACACGTCCGCACGCTTGTCGAGCGGCCGCGCGCGAACCTGCTCGGGCGCCATGTACGCGAACGTGCCCCGCACTGCGCCCGCAGTCTCACGGCGCGCCGCGGTCAGTGCGACTCCGAAGTCCATGAGCTTCGCGACCCCGTCGCGCGTGATCATCATGTTCTGAGGCGTGACGTCGCGATGGACGATCCGGAGTGGACGCTGCCCATGGTCCGAGCGCTCGTGCGCGTGATGCAGGGCCTCGCAGATCTGCAGGATCACGGCGATCGCGACCTGCATCGGCATGGGCTGACCGTTCCGCGCGCCGGAATGCCACAGGTCGGCGAGCGTCGGCCCTTCGACGTGCTCCATCGCGATGTACCAGTGTGCGTCGGCGAACCCGACGTCATAGACCTGCGGGATGTTCGGATGAGACAGCTCGGACAGGAGCCGCCCCTCGTCCTGGAACATCCGTAGCTGCTGCGGGTGCTCGGCAAGGTGCTTGAACAGCCGCTTGATGACGACGTCCCGGAAGAACCCGCCCGCGCCCCACTGGCGCGCGAGAAAGATCTCCGCCATTCCGCCGGCGGCGATCTTACGAACGAGCTCGAAGCGGCCGAGGCGCGGAAGGTTGGACATGGTCTTCGGAGCGGCCGGTCGTGGGACGGGCCAGTGCGGAGATCCCAGAGTCTACAGGGCCCGGGTGTCCGCGGAAGGACGTATACTCCGGGGCGTGGCTAGCATGAAGTGCCGAGCGCGAACCCTCGCTCCCTGGTCGTTCGCCGTTGCGGTCTTCCTCGCTGGCTGCGGGAGCGGGGCCGGCCCGGCCGACTACGGGCAGTCCTGCAGCGCGACCTCGCCCTGTTCCGGCGGGCTCATGTGCTTCGCCGCGATCCCGCCCAACGGCTACTGCACCAGCGACTGCGCGAGCGCCGCGTGCGGCAGCGGATCCGTGTGCGACACCTCGCTCGGCGGCTCTTTCTGCCTGCGCGAGTGCGACACTCAGAGCGACTGCCGAGGCGAGCACCAGTGCTTCGGCGGGATCTGCCGCCCGCCCTGCAGCGTCGACTCGAACTGCGGCGCCGGGACCTGTGGGCCCGATCAGCGCTGCACTGGGCCAGAGTGCACGACCAGCGCCGACTGCCCCGGCGGCTATGCCTGCCAGGCGGGCCGCTGCGTCGAGGCGGCCGTCGACGCGAGCGGCGACTTCGATGGTGGCGCGGTCCTGGGCGACGGCGCCCCGTGCGCGGCGAGCTCTCAGTGTGTGAGCGGCTTCTGCCTGCCCGGCGACCGCGGCGGCGTCTGCACCATTGCCTGCGTGGACGAGGACACCTGCTTCGATGCGAGCTTCTCGTCATCGTGCGGGACCGCCGCGGTGAACGGAGCGGTCGGCACGTATTGCCTGCCCTACCGCGAGGGGGCACAGGGCCCGGCGGGAACCTGCAGCGGCGACACCGATTGTCAGTCCTCGACCTGCGTCGACGGTCAGTGTGCCCGTGTGTGCAACGGACCCGAGGACTGCGTGCTCGGGCAGCTCTGCACGTCGATCGTCTGGTCCGGGTCGAGCTTCTCCGGGTGCGGCTACGCGCCAGCCGGTGGGACCGAGGTGCGGACGATCGATCTCGGAGACTTCTCGATCCGAGCCGGGACGGGCACGCCACAGATCGTCTTCGCGACGCCCCCGTCTGCGATCAGCGTCACGCTGCGCGCTCGACAGACGGGCGGAGACACTCTCCCCCTCTCCTTCTACGAGGTAGAGGACGCCGCGAGCGACATGATCTTCTCCCTGTCGGACATCTCGAGCTACGTCGACCCGACGATCCGCTGGCTTCCGCTCGACTCGGAAGGTGCGATCGCGATGCTCATCCCGAACACGACCATCGACCGATACGCGTTCCACCCAGGCCGGATGCGCGTGTCCACCCTCGCCTACTCGCGCATGAGCGGCGACACCGGGTCCGTGGATGTCCACGTCGACGCCCTGGTCACGCTGGCGCCGAGCGGCACGACCTCCGGAACGCTGGCCGTCAGGCTCCATCTGGTCGGGGTCGGAGTGACGGCAGCCGCTGCGCCGACGAACACTCGTGTGCAGGCGTTCGTGACTCGGTTCTCCGACATCATCGGACAGACGGGCATCTCGATCGGAGCGGTGACCTACGTGGACATCGCGGCGCCTGCGCTCTCCATCATCGACACCGCAGACGGCCCGGACAGCGAGCTCGCCCAGCTCTTCAGGATGAGCACGGGCACCGAGGAGAACGTCCTCAACCTGTTCCTCGTCCAGCAGGTCCTCGGCGGCGGCGACGGGTTCAACACGCTCGGCATCGCGGGAGGCATTCCGGGCCCGCCGCGGATGCATGGCACCGGACACAGCGGCGTCGTCATCGCGTTCGACCCGAGCGTGGTCGGCTCCGGCTCGGGAGGCGGGCGCCTCGCCGGACACGTCGCGGCGCACGAGGTGTCCCACTTCCTCGGCCTCTTCCACGTCACGGAGCGCGTACGGCCGTGCGGTCCCGGCGAGATTCCGTCGGCCACCGTGACCTGCGCGCCGTTCGGCGGCGGGGACGTTCTGTCCGACACGACCCGCGGCGACACGAGCAACCTGATGAACTGGTCCATCGTCGGCAGCGGGTCGAACACGGCCATGAGCAACGGGCAGGGGTTCGTCGAGCTGCGAAACCCGCTCTCTCACTGAACGGATTCGCGTGGGCGTTGCGAACGATAGGCTCCTGGAAGGGCGGGTGATCCTCGTCACGGGGGCGGCGAACGGCATCGGGCGCGCCGTGGCGGAGGCATGCGCTCGCGATGGCGCGCGCTTGGTCCTGAACGACCTCGGCTGCGACCGTGAAGGGGAAGGAAGAGATCCCGACGCGATCGCAGCGGTGGGTCGGGCGCTCGCGGCGAGCGGTGCCGCGGTCCTGACCGATGCGCGCGATCTGGCCGAGCGTGGCGTCCCGGGTGAGCTCGTGCGGACGGCGAAGGAGCGCTTCGGACGGCTCGACGGGCTGGTGTCGTGCGCCGGGATCCTGGCGGAGCGCAGCGTGCTGAAGACCGACGATGCGTTTCTCGACCGGGTCTTCGATCTCCACGTCCGCGCGACGTTCGCTCTTCTCCGGGCCGCCGCGAGCACGATGACGGACGACAAGACGGGCGGCTCGATCGTCCTGATGTCGGGCAGCGCCGCGTTCTTCGGCGCACGCGGTCAGGCCGCGATCGGTGGTGCCCAGGCCGCGGTGGTCTCCATGGCGCGATCGGCGGCGCTCGAGCTGCGACGCCACGAGATCCGCGTGAACGCGCTCGTCCCCAGCGCGCGAACCCGTGCGACGCAAGACCTCCCGACCTTCTCGGCGATCGGCGAGGCGTCGATGAGCCCCGCGCACGTCGCTGCGCTGGTGACCTTTCTTCTCTCGAGCCTGGCCGCAGAGGTCAGCGGAGAGATCGTCGGGATCGCGGGGACGCGAGCCTACGCCTTCCGCACGCGCGAGAGCCCGGGCGCGTTCGCAGAGGGGGGGCCGCCCGCGCCGGCGTGGCTCACCGAGCACTGGCGTGAGGTCGTTCGCTGACCAAGGCGATTGATCTGTGCAGCCCTGACACGCGTATCTTTACAGCCGGGACTCGATTGCTATAGTCGTGGCACGTACGGTGCTTCGTATCCGTTCAGCGTGTGAATGCTCTCCCCCTCGGCGCATGCCGGCCGAATGTGTCGAAAGGAGTGCCTGATGCTGCCTCCCTTCATCATCGAGCAGATTCGGCGGCGCGAGCAGGAAGATGCTCGCCAGGATCAGCGGCCTTTCGTGGAGATGCCGCGTCCGCCAGCGCGCCCCCGTGAGGTCGAGACCGAAGAGCGTGACCGCGGCGTCATCGTCATCGATCTCGGCTGAGATGCACCAACTGCCCGAACAGGCGGATGACACGCCAGTCATGGCGTGACGTTCGGGCACGCTCGCGGGGGGCCCCGCAATCGCCCACCCCGCGCTACTCTCGCGCACGTGAACCGCTGGCTCGGGGTACTCACGACGCTGGCCGTCGCGGCGACGTGGGCGACCTGCTCCGCCGCGCGGGCTGATCGGACCGACTTCGACCCCGACAGCACCGAGTGGAACGGGCTCTCGGGGCTGCTCGCGCTGGCGGAGGCTCACGGGCACCCCATCGAGGTGACACGACGGCTCGACGCGGGGTCGTTGACGTCGCGCGACGCGGTCCTGGTCATCGCGCCCAGCGAGGAACCGCGCGCCGCCGTGCTCACCGAGCTGATGCGCCGGGGCGGCCGTGTCTTGATCGCCGACGACTTCGGCGCCGCCGACGCCATCCTCCGCTCGTTTCGCATCCACCGGGGCAGGCCGCGCCCCGACCGAGACGTCCTCGAGCTACGCGGGAACCCGGCGTTGCTGGTCGCGCACCCCGCGCAGCAACATCCCCTCACGGTCGGTGTCGATGCGCTGGTGACGAACCACCCGGAGGTCGTGTTCCACGACGAGCTCGAGCCGATCTTCGAGATCTCACCTCGCGACGCTGTCGTCCTCGCAGGCGCGGTGGGCTCGGGGCGACTGGTCGTGCTCTCGGATCCGAGCGTGCTCATCAACAACATGCTCGCGCTGCACGGCAACGAGCGATTCGCCGAGAACCTGATCGACTACCTGGCGTTGGATCGAGACGACGCGCCACCGGACGGTCCGCGCGGCCGGCTCATCCTCGTTCCTCCGGACGGCATCATCGTCGGGCGCTTCGGCGAGCCCGGCGCCGACCAGCCGCTCCACCAGCTCCAGGCGATGCTCGACGAGCTCGCGCACCTCTCGCTCCCGCCGGTCGCGCTGCGGATCGCGGCCGCGTCTCTGGCGGCCATCCTGCTCATCTTCGGGAGCGGAGTGCTCCCACGTCGCTCGCCGTACGGGAGCGCTTCCTTCGCACCGCGACCCGCGGCGGTGGGCGGGTTCGTCGGCCGTGTCGGCTGGTATGCCGCGCGATCGGGCGATCTCACCGAGCCGCTCCTCGTGTACAAGTTCGAGCTCGAGACGGAGCTCCACGGACGCCTCGCCCTCTCTGGACGGGCCTCGCTGACGGACGTCGTGACCGCGATGCAACAGAAGAACCTGAGGGCCGAGGAGATCACGGCGGCGCGCACGCTACTGCTCGAGCTCTCCGCGATCGCGGAGCACGCGGAGCGCAACGCCGGGAGCGATCCGGTGGCCGAGGCCCGCATGCGGAGTCTGGTGACGCGGGGGGACGCGCTGCTCGCAGCGGTCGTGCGCGCTCGAGGCGGAGTCGTGACCGAAAGCCGTGACGGGGGAGCGAGCGCATGAGTGAAGGCGCAGTGCCGATGAGCGGAGGGACGCACGAGGTCGGGCCGATCGAGCCACACCGGCTCGCACACGTCTCCGCTCGAGCGAACGCCGTCATCGACGAGGTCCAGCGCGTCTATGTCGGTACGCGGACGATCCCCGAGCTGCTGCTGGTGACGCTGCTGGCCAAAGGGCACGCGCTCCTCGAAGGTGTGCCGGGCGTCGCCAAGACGACGCTCTGCAAGGCATTCGCCGCGACGCTCGGATCGAACTTCCGACGCATCCAGTTCACGCCGGATCTCCTTCCGGCGGACATCACGGGGACCTACGTGTTCTCGCCTCGCGAAGGAACGTTCCAGCTTCGTGAGGGGCCGATCTTCACGAACGTTCTGCTCGGCGACGAGATCAACCGTGCGCCCGCCAAGACCCAGAGCGCGCTCCTCGAGGCGATGCAGGAGCACCAGGCGACCATCGAAGGCGACACGCGCGCGCTCCCGGCGCCGTTCATCGTGCTCGCAACGCAGAACCCCGTGGAACAGGCGGGTACGTACCCGTTGCCGGAGGCGCAGATCGATCGCTTCCTCGTGCGGCTGGTCATCGGCTATCCGTCGGCTCGTGACGAGAAAGCGGTGCTGCGCCGCTTCCTCGAAGGCAGCCCGGAAGCGACGCGCGTTCTCGATCCCGACGAGGTCCGTGCGCTCCAGGCGCTCGTCATGCGCGTTCACGTGGAGGAAGAGATCCTCGACTACGTCGTCCGCCTCGCGACGTTCACTCGGCAGCAAGCACGGGTCCTGCTCGGCGTCTCGCCGCGAGCGTCGCTCGCCCTCGTGTCGGCCGCGCGCGCGCGGGCGCTCATCGCGGGCCGCGCGTTCGTTCTGCCGGACGACGTGAAGGCGCTCGCAGTGCCCGTTCTCGCTCACCGCCTCGTGCTCACGCCCGAGGCCGAGATGGAGAGCACGAATCGCAACGAGCTGATCCAGAAGGCCCTCGCCGAGGTCCCTCACCGACGCGAAGGCTGACGCGCGGATGCTCCCGATTCCGACCCGAACCGCGCTCTCGCTCGCGATGGGTGCGGCGATCGCGATCGTCGTGGGCGCACTGCTCGGCTCGCTCGCCGCCACGGTCGTCGGGACGAGCATCGTCGTGTTCCTCGCGATCGCGCTGACCGCGACGGTGCCGCTGGGACGCCGCGTGCGACGAGAGCGCCTCGAGTTCGCATGGTGGCTCGGCCACGGCGATCCCGGCGCGGGCGGAGGTGCCGTCGTTCCTCGAGCGCCGTTCGAAGTGCGCTGCTTCGTCCGACATCGTGGCACGGTGCCGATCCTCCTCACCAACGTCGAGCCGATCGTCCCGGGAGGCGCCGCGCTCGCGGACGACGACGACGCGCCGATGGCGATCGAGGTCGCGAAGGCGGCCCGTACGGAGCTCTCCTTCCGGCTCGTCGCGCATGCGGCGGGCCGGGTGGTGCTACACGGGCTAGCCGTCACGCTGTCGGGACCGCTCGGCCTCTTCGAAGTGCCTCTCTACTTTCCGAACCCGCTGGTGATCAAGGTGCTCCCTCAAGCGGCCGCGCGGGCGCCGCGGTCGCTGAGGCCGATGACGGGCGCGACGGTGGAACGGAGCGGGGCCAGCTTGGTGGCGAGCGGCGGCGGCACGGAGCTGAAGGAGATCCGGGAGATGGTCCCTGGTGATGCGTTCAAGCAGATCGCGTGGAAGGCGAGCGCGCGCCGCGGCCGTCTGCTCGTGCGCGAGGTGGAACAAGAGGTCCAGGAGACACGGGCCGTCGTGCTCGACGTCAGCGGTACGATGCGCGGCGGGCCACTCGGCTCGCGCAAGCTCGACCACGCGATCGAGGCGATCGCGGCGCACGCACGGCGCTGCCTCGGCGCCGGCGATCAGGTTGGCCTCGCGACGGTGGATGGTCGGATCCTCGCGCACGTGCACGCGAGCGAGTCGCCCGGACAGCTCCTCCGCATCTTCGACGCGCTCCTCGGCGCGACCGAGGTGGTCGACGAAGACCTGACGGATGCCGACGAGCAGGACGTCATCGAGATCGTGGGGCGCTACCTGCGCCAGCAGGACGGAATCGACTTCGTGATGAACAAGGCGGGAGACTGGAACGTGCCGCTGCTCTTGCGGCACGTGACCAAGGCGATCGCCGGCACCGACACGTCGGGGCGATCGGGGCAGGTCGTCGCATCGACGCCGCACGGCACCACGCTGCGTCGGTTCTGCAAGGTGCGCGGCATCCCTCTGCCTTATCGCGCCGATCCCCGCGACGGCGCGAAGGCGCCCGGGCTCGCGTCTGCGCTGCGTGAGATCGGTGGGCGTACGAAAGGGCCGATGTCGATCGCCGTCATCACGGATCTGGACGGCATCGGTGACCCGACGAGCCTCGTCGGCGCGGTGAAGCTCCTGCGAATGCGCGGTCATCGCGTGACGTTCGTGGTGCCGGACGCGACGACGTTCGCGCCGCCGCCTCGTACCTCCACCGAGCGGCTGGTGTTCGACGTGTACGCCCGTGGCGAGCGACGGCGGGCGGCGGACATGCGAACGGTGCTCGGGCCGCTCGGCGTGCGCGTCCTGGTCGTGAAGGCCGGGGACTCGCCAGCGCTCGCGCTCGCGCCTCTCGAGCGCGGCGGGCGAACGAGGGCCGCGTGACCGAACGGACGAGCGGCGCCTCGCGCGAGTTCGAGGACCCTCGTCGCGCGCTCGCTCGCCACGGGCTGACTCCGAAGCGGTCGTTCTCGCAGAACTTTCTCGTCGCGCGCTCGGTCGTCGAGGCCATCGCGGAGGCGGCCGTGCCCGAACCGGGCATGCACGTCGTCGAGCTCGGGCCGGGGCTCGGAACGCTTACCAGCGCGCTGCTGCGTCGAGGCGCGCGCGTGACCGCGGTCGAGCGCGATCGGGACATGATCGCAGTGCTTCGAGCCGATCTCGGAGACGAGAACCTCACCATCGTCGAGGGCGATGCCGCGCGCGTCGACTTCGGGGAGCTCGCTGGCTCGGGGCGGATCGCTATCGCGGGCAACCTTCCGTACGCGGTGACGGGCGCGATCTTGCGCAACCTCATCGCCCACCGAACGCAGGTCTCGCGCGCAGTCGTGATGGTGCAGAAGGAAGTGCGAGACCGCCTCCTCGCGCAGCCGGGTACGAAGACGTACGGGATCCTCTCCGTGTTCGTGCAGGCCGCTTTCGAGCTGAGGCCGCTCCTCCGTGTGCCGGCGGGTTGCTTCCATCCTCCGCCGAAGATCGAGAGCGCGGTCGCGCTGCTGCTGCCGCGTGAAGTGCCGCGCGCAGAGGAGACGCCGAGCTTCGTCCGGATCGTCCACGCAGGGTTCGGGACGCGGCGCAAGACACTGAGAAACGCGCTCGGTCGCGAGCTCGGTCGCGAGGTGACCCAGAGGCTCTTCGAGCAAACCGGGATCGACGGCGATCGCCGAGCCGAGACGCTCGCCATCGAGGAGCTCGCAGCGCTCGCGCGCGCGCTCGATGCCGACCGGTGAGACCCGGGCTATGGTCGGCGCGATGCGGCGGCTCGTCCTCACGATGCTCTTCGCGCTCGTGACGAGCGTCGGGTCCGCGCAGCCGGGGCCCGATCCCTTGCTGCGGGTGTCGAGCACCGACCCGCTCGAGCTCGCGCTCGTCGTGGACCGGCTCGGGGATACGGCCGTAGTCGAGCGGCTGACCGATGGAACGCCGCTGGCGGTGCGCGCGATCGCCGTGCTCGCGGCTCCTGAGATGCGTGCACCGGAGGACGCGCTGACGGCGCTGGCGGAGATCGCTCGAGGGCGTGATCCGGACCTTGCGCCCCGCGCGGCCCTGTCCGCGCTCACGATCGCACGCGCGCTCGATCCGCGGACGCTCGACGCGCGCGAGTGCGACCGCGCGGGCCTCGGCGCAGCCCGCGCCGCTCTCGAGGCGATCGTCCAGGACGAGAGCGCGCGAGCGGACGTGCGGCGCGCGGCGCAGCTCGCGGCGGCAGCGCTGGCCGAGCTCGGCGTCCCGATCGAGTGAGCCCGATCGAGTGAGCTCAGGAACGAGGCTCGCTGCGCGCGAGGACGATCGTACCGAGCATCAGGACGGGGACACTGAGCGCGCCCCGACGCACGAGGTCGTCGAGCCCTCCGGTGGCCTCGAAGGCCGAGGCGTCGATCGCGGCGTCGAGACCGAGCCAGATGTGGAGCAGCGCGCCGCCGAGGACGGCGAGGCCCGTTCGCAGGCGGAGAGCGGCTGATCCCTGGCCGAGAAGCGCCGAGAGCAGCGCCGCGACGAAGCCGAGGAGCGCGTGGAGATCGAAGAGCACGGCGAAGGACACCGACGCGAGGATGGCTGCGGCGTCCGCGAGCACGGTTCGCGGAAAGTGCGCCTCGAGCGAGTCGGCGGCCTCGAGGGTGCGCGCCAGCGCCGGAATGAAGATCCACGCGACCGTGGTCGTGAGGAGGAGCGTCGTGAGCGGCACGCCGGCTGACTCGTGAGAAGCAGCGGCCGAGACCCAGAGCGCCCACGCCTCCGCCGCGCCGACGACCATCAGGAGCGGAGCGAGGTTCCGTCCGAGCGAGCGGCGCGCCCCGACGAGGATCGCGAGAGCCACGAGGAGCCAGGGCACCGCCGGGCCACCACGGTGAATGGCCTGCCGCAGCGCGATCGGAGCACCAAGGAGGGGCCCGAGCCAGAGCGCTTGAAGGAACGCGCTCTCCAGGATCCTTCGTCGCATGAGCAGGAGGAGGGTCGCGCAGACCGTGCGCCGCGTTCAATCACGGAGTGGCCGCTCTCGTGGCTCGCGTTCGGCGCCGTCGTCGTGGCGCGCACGGCCTTCAGGCATGCGCGTAGCGTGCGTACGCGGCTGCGCATGCGAGGATGGCCCCCATGACGCAGACCGACGCGCCGACGGCGGCCGAGCTCTCGGACCTCGTCGCCGGGTTTCGCGCGTGCACCCTGCCGAAGGAGCGATGGACGCACGAGGCGCACCTCTGGACGACGCTCGTCACCGTGCGCGAGCTTGGCCCGGAGGGGGCGCTGGCGACGATGCGGAGCGGGATCGATCGCTACAACCGATCGCTCGGCAACACGAGCGGCTACCACGACACCCTGACGATCACCTGGGTCGCGATCGTGGCGGCGTACAGCGCCGAGCGCTCCGTGGAGAGCACGCTCGACGTGGCGCGCACGCTCCCAGGCGACATCGGGCAGAGAGATCGGCCGCTGCAGTACTACACGCGGGAGCGGATGATGTCCGATGCGGCACGCGCGGGCTGGGTCCCGCCTGACGTGACGCCGCTGCCGATCACGTTCGCGGCGCTCGAGTGAGCGCGGTCCTCTGGCGCGTCACGGGGCGGGAGGGGTCTTGCTATCGCGAACCTCGGCGACGGGCCCGAGCTCGATGCGGGTCTCCTCGCACCCGTAGGTCGTCGGCGTGAGCTTGAGGACGGTGTGGAGCGGCATCGGAAGGAACGGACACTCCTTGGGCGGACGGTCCATCAGGTAGGCGTAGAGCGCGCGGAGCACCGCCTGGTGCGCGATGATGAGGATGGGGCTGCGCTCGCGCTCGATCTCGACGATCACGGGCTCGAGCCTGCGGATGACGTCGCGATAGGACTCGCCGCGCGGATAGCGGTAGTTGAGCTTGTCGTGAGAGCGCGCTTCGAACTCGCCCGGCATCTGCGCGCGGATCTCGTCGTACGTGCGTCCGTCGCAGTCGCCTGCGTGGATCTCGTCGAGCGCGCGCCACTCGATCGTCGTGCGGCCGAGCCAGCGGGCCGTATCGATCGTCCTGTGCAGCGTGCTGGTGAACACGACGAGCTCTTTCCCGGCGAGCTCGGTCTCGACGTAGCTCGCGAGCCGCGACGCGAAGGCTTCTCCGCGAGGCGCGAGCCCGGAGTCGCCGCCGATGCGGCCCTCGACGTTGAACTGGCTCTCGCCGTGGCGCGTCAGGTACACGGGCCGCGGGATCGGGTGGATGTTCATCAGGAAGTAGACGAGCCGTGAGGGCAGGTAGCCCTGGATGCGATGGATCTCGAGCTTCCGGCCCACGTCGATGATGCGGACGAAGCTCCCCTCGCTCTCGCGCACGGGCTCGTAGACGCTCTCGTAGTGCCGGATGCGCTCGCGGAAGTCGCGCACCGCGGTCTCGGGATCCATGCCCGCGTAGTCCGGCATGTGCAGCTTCGTCTGCCGGATGTTGCTCTCGATGATCTCTTCGTCCTCGCAGGTGGACTCGACGAAGACGACGCCGTACCCGGCGGCGCGACATCGCTCTTGCACGAGCGCGCGCCTCTCGCTGAGCGAGTTGGTCGCGTCGTAGATCCCGATCTCGCCGCCCTCGGCCATCCACGCGAGCATGTCGTCGAGGCACTCGAGCGCGACCTCGCGACGCGCGACGCGGGCGTCCTGGTTCTCGGGATCGAAGAAGGAGTGGTCCTTCTGACTGCCCAAGCGCTCGCGACGGTAGTTGCCGACGTTGAAGACCTGCGTCTTGTAGCCGAGCCAGGTGAGGTAGCGGCTGGCGCGACGCGCGATGTGGGTCTTGCCGCGAGCGGGCAGGCCCACCATCACGAGGACGAGCTTGATCTGCGCAGGCCGATCGGCCGGACGGCGAAGTGACATCTCTAGGTGCTCATCCTCATGGTGCCGGCGCCGTGTCCCAGTAGTCCACGGTCTCGGCAAGCATGACGGCGAGGTCGTCGCCTGCGTCGAGGCCCCAGAACTGATCGGCCGGGAAGTTGTTTCGAACGAAGAGGCGTCCAGTCAGCGGGAAGTGAATGTCGTCCATCACGACGTCGCCGGGGCGCGCGCCGCTCATCGCGTACTGGTGACAGCCGACACAGTTCGAGCGAACGAGCCCTGGCGCGGCGTCGATGTAGGGGTTCGAGCACCACGAGGTCGGCTCGGCATGCACGGCCGCGAGCGCCTCCGCGAGCGTCGGCGCGGTCTCGCCGAACCCACCGGTCGGGTCGGGATCGCGCTCGAGATCGTCGATGGCGACGCACATCGCGTAGTGAGACCACGGACCAGCGATCGAGGCCGGGCGGTCAGCGCCGAACGTCTCGTTCGGGCGGTCCGACCACCACATCGTGATGTTCACCCAGTGGTCGAGCTCGCGCGTGCGGATGTGCATACCCGCGAGCCGGAACGTACCGCCCGAAGGAACACGGAGCGTGTAGATCTGGTCCGGGCCTGGATCCGCCGTGCCGTCGCCCTCACCCCAGGTCGCATCGGCGCCGGCTGCGAGGTGCGCCCTGAGCGCAGCTCCCGAGGTGTCGAACGTCGGGATCGGACCGAGCTCGACACGCTGCCACTGTGCCGCGACGGTCGCGGACGCGAGCGGGAACACACCGTCGAGGCAGGGCGCGAAGTCCACGTCGGGTGAGGCGTAGGTCACGTCGAGCCGGCCCGAGAGCGGACCTCCGGTCGCGCGCACCTCGACGTAGAACGGCCCTGGGCCGCTGGCCTGACAGCCCGCGTCGGCCGGCGCGCTGCAGGCCTCTTCTGCCAGAGCCTGCGTCTCGCCGACGAGCAAGCGTAGCGTCGCGCCCGCGGCGCCGTCGACGTGCGCTTCGATCGTGGCGCCGCTCGCGACGAAGAACGGGCCCGCGACGTGGCCGCCGCACACCTCGAGGGTGAGCGGCACCTGCGCGAGGCGCTGCGGCGCGGGGGTGCCGTCGACGAACGCAGGTGGGGATCCGTCCCGCAGACAGCGGACGATCTCCGGGTAGCTGCGCGCGACGTGGCGGGCGGCGTCGGGACTGATCGCGATGCGACGCAGACCCGCCGTCCCCGCGATGAGCAGCTCGTTGTCGAGGCTCGTGACGTAGTCGGCCCAGCGCGCCTCGGTCCACTCCGGGAGCGAGTCGAGCACGTGGAGGTTCGCATCGAGGGCGGCATCGAGCTGGCCCTCGGAGAAGCGCGCGCGTGCGGCGCGACCGTCTGCGCCGAGGTCCGCATACGCGCTCTGGAAGATCCGCGTGACGTCTTCGCTGTCGTACCAGGTTCGGAAGCGCGGGAGGGTCGTGCCGTCGACGAGCGTCGGCTCCGCGAGCGCGACCGGCTCGACGACGCGCCGGATCACTTCCCAGGCGGCCGCGCGGCGCGCGTGCTGGGATGCGAGCAGCTCGTCCATGTGGGAGGCGAGCATGCCGTCGGCGGGGTACTCGCTCGCCGCTCCGATCAAGCGGCGATCGGGCGCGCTCGAGGCCTCGATGCTGAGCGCCCCACAGACGGGAGCGACCGGCGTCGGCGGGCCTTCGCAGGCGGTGAGACACGCGAGCAACGCCGCGGTGGCCGCAGCGCTCGAGCGTCTCATCGTTGCCCCTGCATGTCGGGCCCCTGCACGGCGGCTCAGCGGAGGAGGAGGAGGGGCGCGTCGCTCGCGACGACGTGCTCGGGCACGGCGGCCTGGGTGCGCACCATGAAGTACATCAAGCCATCGGACCGGAAGTGCGGGAAGAGCGCGTACTGGCCGGCCGCCATGTTGGTGATCCGGTGCTGCGCGCCCGTCGTCAGGTCGACGAGGTAGACGTTGGCGGCGCCCTGCGTGCGATACGCAGCGAAGGCGGGATCGGTCGGGCCCGTGAAGCCGAGCTCCACCGCGTCCGCGTCCACGACGTAGTGGTGGATGGCCATGAAGCGCTCGTCGAGCGAGAACGCGGGCTTCGCACCGGTGATGCAGTAGCGACCGATCTCAGGCGCCGAGACGGAGATCGAGGAGCCCGATCCGCTGACCTCGAGACGATGGAGGACGTAGCCGACCGAGACGTCGCCCGGGCCAGCCGCGCGCGTGACCATCATGCGGACCGACGGCGAGATCGTCGCATCGCCCTCGTACGGGTGCGAAATGTCGGCGTGACCGTTGACGACGAAGCGCGTGCCGTCGTTGCTCATCAGCGTGAGCCGCGAGGACGCGGTCGATGGGAAGCCGGCGATCGGCTGACGGAGCGTCGGCCGCTGACCACCGTTGTCGTAGGTCGCTGCGGTCTCGCCACCGTTGGAGGCGATCGC
>JBBSAT010000137.1:0-19283 GCA_038252025.1 Polyangiales bacterium
CGCCGCAGCCGCCGCAGTTGACCATGCTCGTCTGGAGGTCGAAGCAGCCGGGGAACGTGACCGCGTGGCCCATGCCGTCGTCGGTGGGACAGCAGGTCTCGTTCACGCCCGCCGAGCCGTCGCAGGCCGCGCCGCCGGGGTTCGTGGAGCAAGAGCAGCCACCCGCCGCGCACTGATCGGCGATGAGCGTCGCGCCGGGGTTGCACTCGTGCCGGCACTCGCCGCAGTGGTGGATGTTCGTCGCGAACTCGATCTGGCAGCGGGGAAGCATCCCGCACGAGGGATCCGTCACGCAGCCGATCGAGTTCGTCGGGTCGAGCACCTCGTCGCCGTCGGCGTCGCAGTCGTCGTTCACGCCGTTGCAGAGCTCGACCGCCCACGGGTGCACCATCGGATCGCCGTCGTTGCAGTCGATGATCCCCGGCCCGATCGGGCTGTACCCGTCGTTGTCGACGTCGACCGTGCAAGTCCCGCTACCGCAGCTCTCCGACGCCGGGGTTCGACAGTCTTCAGGCGCATCGAAGAACGTGTGGGGATCCCCCTCGTCACAGTCGCGCCCACCGATGACACCATCGCGGTCGGCGTCCGACGGGTCACAGATCGCATCGCCGGCGACGCCGTCCTCGTCGATCCCGTCGCCGCAGTAGTCGACCGCGCCGGGGTGGATGCCGGAGTCGCAGTCGTTGCAGTCGCACGTCGCGCAGTTCGGAGTGGCCCCCACGCAGGCGTCGTGTCCGTCGCCATCGAGATCTGGGCTCGCGCAGGACGCAGCCTCGTCGACGAGGCCGTTACAGTTGTTGTCGATCCCGTCGCACATGCAGTCGGCCGGGCACGGAGGCGACGCGCAGCACTGCTCGAGCACGAGCCCGCCGGGGTGGATGTTCGGGTTGGCGTCGTCGCAGTCGACGTTGGACGTGAAGCCGTCCATGTCGGCATCGCAATACGCACCCATGCCGCCCGGCTCGCCCGAGCAGTCGTCGTCCACCATGTTGCCGCAGATCTCGGTCGCCCCAGGGTTCCGGGCCGGATCCATGTCGGCGCAGTCGCAGCCGCGATCGATCGAGACGCCTCCGTCCCCCACGATGCCCGCGTCGCCCACGGTGCCGGCGTCGGGGCCCGACGGCGGAGCGCACGCCGGGTAGCCATCACCGTCCGAGTCGATGCACGGCTCGTCGTCGTCGGGCCCGCCGTTGTTGCGGCAGTCCTGATCGACTCCGTCGCCGCAGAACGTGTCCGCGCCCGGATAGATGCAGCGACCCTCGCGACCGTGATCGCGATCGCAGTCTCCCGCGAGCACCTCCGCCATGTCGTTGCAGTCCGCGGCGATCGAGGCGGGGCACAGACCCATGTCGCACGTGATGCCGGTGGGGCCAGCCCCCGGGTCGCGACAGGTCGCGTCCAGGTGACCAGGACCGGGGAAGCCGTCGCCGTCGACGTCGGCCGTCGGATCGCGGAGCACGAAGAGCACCTCGTCGGTGACCACGCCGTTCGGCGAGTAGCAACGCGTCGCGTACAGGCGATCGCCCATGTTCGTCAGCGCGACGAGGTGGACCATCACGGGCGTCGGCCCCTGGAGATGGATCGCGACGTGGATCGGTAGATCGCCGTTGATCTCGGCGAAGGTGCGGACGATGGGCTCGGTTCGGGCGGGCGCTGGACTCGCGGACGAGGCGGTCGGGATGACGCGGACGACGACGCTCTCGATGCGGGTGGCCCCCGGCACCTCGACGGTTCGCGCGGTGATCAGGATCGATTGCTCGGGCGTCGAGCACGCTCCGAGGGAGGCTCCGAGCGCCAGCGCGACCACGACCGAACAAACCAAGGACCCCGACGGGGCAAAGCGTTTCACCACCGCCCGATGCTACCCGACCGACGCCTCCGGGGAAACGGGATGCTGGCGGGTCCGGCCGCGCATGCCAGAGTCGGCCCGCCATGATGTTCGGCTACATCGGCTACATCTGGGCCATGTTCGGCTGCTGCACGCTCGTGGGCGTGATCGCCGGCAGCGCGGCCTTCCTGTACGGCGTCGGCCGGCGCCGCGGGCAGGGAGGTGCGCAGGCGACCTTCACGGTCGAGCGCATCGAGACGGGCGATGACCAGACACCCGAGGGCGAGGACGGCGCGTGAGGCACGTGCTGGCCACCGACAAGACCCTCCGTGACCTCGGATGGGCGTCGATCGTCTCGCTCGTCGCGTCGCGCTGCAGCGGGCCGATGCGGGATCATCTCGAGAACCGCTCGCTCGAGCTCGCGAGCGATCCCGAGGGCGCGCGCGTGCTGATGGCGGAGACGGCCGAGGCGATGAAGGCGCGTGCCGACGGCGATCCGCTGCCGCTCACCGGGCTGAGGGACGCGCGCCCGAGCCTCCTCCGGGTCGTGAAGGGCGGCGCGCTCACGGCGATCGCGCTCGCCGATCTCCTCTCCGTGCTCGGCGCGGCCCGCGGGCTGC
Source organism: Polyangiales bacterium (assembly GCA_038252025.1). Taxonomy (GTDB): domain Bacteria; phylum Myxococcota_A; class Polyangia; order Polyangiales; family Sandaracinaceae; genus JBBSAT01. Next base: position 2,449 of record JBBSAT010000137.1, read on the forward strand.
GGCGCTTCCTCGCGCGACGCCGCGAGAGCATGCCGCGGCTCTACGCGGCGTGTGCGCTCGACCCGAGCCTCGACTCCCTCGAGGAAGAGATCGACGTCGCGATCGATCGCGACGGCACGGTGAAGGACGACGCGAGCCCCGAGCTGCGCCGGCTGCGCCTCGAGGTAGCGAACCTGCGCGCACGGATCGTCGCGCGGCTCGCCGAGCTTCTCCTCACGCACGCAGACGTGGTCTCCGATCGCTTCCACACCGAGCGCGACGGTCGGTACGTGATCCCGATGCGCACCGACGCGCACGATCGGATCCCCGGCATCGTGCACGGGACGAGCGGCAGCGGCGCGACGGTGTTCGTGGAGCCGCGGGCGCTCGTCGAGCAGCAGAACCGGCTGACCCTCGCGCGGGGCGAGATGGAGGCGGAGGAGTCGCGCATCCTCGGCATGCTCTCGGTGCTCGTCGGAGAGCGGGCGCCCGAGCTCGGTGCGGCCCTCGACGCGCTCGATCGCGCCGACGTGCGCGACGCTAGCGGGCGCCTCGGTCTCGATCTCGACGCGACCGTGCCGACGCTCTCGGCCGCGCCGAGCATCGAGGTCCGCGCGGCCCGGCATCCGCTCCTCGTGCTCGAAGGGCATGTGGACGGGCGGCCGACGCGCAAGGTCGTGGCGAACGACCTCGCGCTCTCGGCAGGGCACGGCCTCGTGCTCTCGGGCCCGAACGCCGGCGGGAAGACCGTGGCGCTCAAGCTGCTCGGCCTCTTCGCGCTCATGGCCCGCGCCGGGCTTCCGGTCCCCGCCCAGGACGGCGCGACGGTGGGGTTCTTCGATCCCGTGCTCTCCGACGTCGGAGACGAGCAGTCGCTGGAGAAGAGCCTCTCGACCTTCTCGGCGCACGTCTCGAGCCTGGCGCGCATCCTCGACGCGGCGGACGCGCGCGCGCTCGTGTTGCTCGACGAGGTAGCGACGGGGACCGACCCCGAAGAGGGCGCTGCCCTCGCGAGCGCCGTCGTCACCGTCCTCGCCGATCGCGGAGCGGCGGTCGCCGTGACGACGCACTACGAGGGGCTCAAGGCGCTCGCGCTGACGGACGATCGCTTCACGAACGCGTCGGTCGGCTTCGACGTCGAGCGGATGGCGCCGACGTTCGAGCTGCGCATGGGCGTTCCGGGCGCCTCGAGCGCGCTCGCCGTCGCGCGTCGCTTCGGCCTCGATGCCTCCGTGCTCGCGCGCGCCGAGGCGCTCGTGCCCGAGCGAACGCGGAGCTTCGACGCATTGACCCGCCGGCTCGAAGCGGAGCTCGAGCTGGTGAAGCAGAACGCGATGGCCGCCGACGCCGAGCGCGTCCTCGCTGCCAAGATGCGGCGCGACGCCGAGGGAGAGCTTCGCGCGCTGAAGGAGCGCGAGCGGACCAAGCTCACGCGCGAAGGGGAGAAGGTCCTCGCGCTCTTGCGCGAGACGCGCGAAGAGATCCGCGCCGCGCGCGCCGCGATGCGAAAGTCCGAAGGGGATGCGGCCCTCGTCGAGGCCGCGAAGAACGCCGTCGATCGAGCGCACCAGCGCCTCGACACGGGCGAGGTCGAGGGCGCGATCCGGCCGCCGCCGGCGACGGAGGAGCGCGGCGAGCGCGTGACCGAGGCGTCGCTCACCGTCGGCGAGCGACTCTGGGTGCCGCGCCTCCGGACCGAGGTGGAGATCGTCGAGCGGCCGAGCAAGGGACGCGCGCGAGTGCAGAGCGGCGCGGTGAAGCTCTGGGTCGACATCGCGGACCTGCGACGCGTCAGCGCGACCCGCGAGAGCGAGCCGCGGGAGCGGGAAGTCCGGCAAGCCGAGCCCGAAGCGATCCTGATCCCGACCTCCGAGGAGACGCTCGATCTGCGCGGCCTGCGCGTGGACGAGGCGCTGGGCCTGACCGAGTCGTTCCTCGATCGCGTGTACGGCCGGAACCGCCGCGTCGCGTTCCTCGTGCATGGCGTCGGAACGGGCGCGCTTCGCGACGCGGTCCGAGAGCACCTCCGCAACGTGCTCGGTAGATACGTGAAGAGCTTTCGCCCGGGCACCCTCGAGGAGGGCGGCGACCGCATCACGGTGGTGATCCTCAGCTGAAGGTCTGACCAAATACTTTGGTCAGATCCCTTCGACTGAGAGAAATTCCCAGCGCTTCACGCTGGGAAAGGACAAGGCGCGACCATTGTTGGTCACGCCTTGAGCCCCCAGAGGAGCGCTCGCGGAGCCGACATCTGGCTTTGCGTTCTCGACCCCCGGCGCGCGAAGCTCGCCTCGTGCGGCGTGTGCTCCTCGTTCTCCTCCTCCTCGCCACGGGCCTCGCGGGGTGCAGCGGTGGGGGCTCGGACGCGCGCGTGGCCTGGCACAACGCGCTCCGCGACTGGGAAGAGCGCCGCGATCCCGCAGCCTACGACGCGTGGCTCGCCATCCCCGTTCCGTCGCCGGAAGGGCGCGAAGCGCACCGACGGATCCGCGAGGCTGATCGCCTCTATCGCCAGGGCATCGAGCGCGTGTCCGAAGGAGACCCGGCCGCGCGCGACTCCTTCGAGCAGGCCGTGACGGTCGCGCCGATGGATCCGCGTCTCTACCTGCCGCTCGCCCGCACGTTCCGCGAGCAGGCCGACCTCGCGCCCGACAACCCGCACCTCTTCATCCGTGCGGCCGAGTACTACCGGAAGTTCCTCACGCTGGTCCCGGACGACCCCGAGCACGACGACGCGCGCCGCGAGCTCGAGGAGCTCGATCCCGAGTCCGCGCAGCTCGCCGCGCTCGACGCGCCCGCAGCGAGCCCGACCCTCCCCGCGCAGGGAGAGAGCCTCGGCGCTGCGATGGGCCTCGCTGCGGCGGCGCTCTTCCTCGCCATCGCGGCGCTGCTCGCGATGATCGCGCGGCCCGGGCGCGGCGGAAGATCGCTCGCCGAGCTCGCCCTCGCACGACCCGAGCTCCACCCGGCGATCGCCTATCTGGTCTCGAGCCTTCGCCACGAGCTGCTCAAGCACCGCATCGGCGCCGTGAGCTCGGGCGTGACGGCCCTCGCCGAAGGAAGGGCGAGCGCGCCGCAGCGCGACTTCGTCCGTGGTCGCCTGTTCGGTGGCGAGCCGCTCGTCGACGCGTGGGACGGCCACATTCGCGCGTTCGAGCGAGCGCTCGGACCGGAGCTCGATCTCCGCCGGCGCGATCGATCGTTCCGCGCCGCTGGAAAGGCCATCCGGACGATCGGCTCGCTCGAGCGCGGGCTCCGCGAGGGCGATGCGCGCGCGATGAAGCGGCTCGCGCTCGCGCACGCCGAGCTGCATCGGCTCGACCGCGAGCTCTTCGGGCTCGTCTCCAAGATGGTGCGCACGCGGACGGGCGACGCGCTCCTGCGCTCGATCGTCGACGAGGTGCGTGAGGAGTACGCCGCGAGCCGTGTCGAGCTCGAGTCCGTCGCGATCGAGGCGCCCCACCCCGCGCCGGAGGTCGAGGTGTTCGAGTCCGATCTCGTGCTCGTGCTGAAGAACGTGCTGCGAAACGCCATCCTCGCCGTCGGCCGCATGGACCCGCCGGGGCGCATCAAGATCGTCGTGGCGGTGGAGCTCGAGCCGACAGGGGAAGAGAACGTCGTGATCCGCGTCCTCGACACGTCGCCGGAGACCCTCACCACCGAGGCGATCTACGAGCGGCGCGTCGACCGTGGCCTCGGGCTCGTGACGGCGGCCCTCACGCGATACGATGGCGCCATCGTGGTCGAGCCCGCAGAGCCTCCGTGGGCGAAGGCCGTCACCGTGCGCTTCTTCCGCGCGTTCAAGGACGATGATCGACCGTCCCGCGAGCCTCCGGCCGAGGAGCGGGCGAGCGCGTGACGTCGGAGCTGCCAGTGATGCTCGTCGTCGAGGACGGCACCGAGTACGAGGAGTTCGCCAACACGTTCCTCGGGGCGCGCTTCCTCGTCGTGGCGGCGCACTCGGCGACGGAGGCCATCGAGCAGCTGCGGTCGCGGAGCGTCGACGCGCTCCTCGTCGACCTGCGCTTCGAGCGCGCGCCGAGCGACCTCCTCGTCGGCGACGTGGACGCGACGGCGAGGCGCCTGTTCGGCGGCGACTCGGTTCGTGCGCTCCGCTGGATCAAGGACCAGCAGGGCACGCTCGTCCTCGCCGAGATCCGGAAGGCGGGCTTCCGCCAGCGTGCGGTCTTCGTGCACGACTTCCCGTCGGAGCGCCTCAAGAACCTCGCGAAGCTCTACGGAGACGTCCACGCCGTCCCGGGCTTCGACGCAGCGGCGATCGGGGCCGTGCTCGACGCGCGCCCGAGGGTCCCCGCGTGACGGCCGTCACCGAGGAAGCGGCCTCCATCGCGCGCGCGCTCGCGCACGACGTGGGCAAGTACGTGGCGCGGGCCGCGAGGAACCTTCCGCGCGAGGGCAACCTCCCGAAGGTGCTGATCGACATGCTGTCCCGTGATCTCTACGCCCCGCTCCCGTCTGGACCGACGCCCCGCGCTCGCTTCGACGCGCTCGCCGCCGAGCTTCGCGCCGCCGGAGTCGCCGACGCGCGCCTCGCCGAGGTCTCGGGTCGCTTCGAAGGCCTCGCCGCCCTCCGAGGTTCCCTCGAAGGTGGAGACCTCGCGCTCATCCGCCGCGCGGCCGAGGAGGCCCTCGCGATCGAGCGCGCCCTCTCGTCCCTCGCGAACGAGCTCTCGACCCAGGCCCGAGGCGAGTCAGCGTGACCGAACGAAAGCCGCGCCTCCTCGTCGTCGACGACGGCGACCGATACATCGAGCTCTGCCACGCGCTCCTTCGCGACTACGACTACGCGACGCGCTGCGATCTCCCCGGGCCCTGCTGGACGTGCGAGCGGCAGCTGAACTGCACGCTCACGCACGCGCACGACGGCTTCGAGGTCGACGAGGCGCTCAAGAAGCACCGCGACGTGGACGTGGTCCTGCTCGACGTCGCGTTCGACGTGCCGGTCGATCGCCTCCTTCCTTCGACCGAGAAGAACCTCGAGCGGAGAAAGCGCCTGCAGGGCGTCGACATCCTCGCGCACCTCCGACGCTCGCGCGGAGACCTCCCCGTCGTGCTGATGACGAGCGAGTCGGAGCTGAGGTTCGCCGACGCGGCCGAAGCGCTCTCGGTCGACGAGTTCGCGACGCTGGCCGGAGAGGCCGCGTTCGACGCGCGAGCGCTCTCGCTGCTGGTCGAGCGCGTGCTCGCGCGCCGGGCCGACTCGCCGGAGGCCGGAGGCTATACGTGGGGCGCGTCCTCGGCGATGGCCCGCCTCCGGCGCGACGCGTCGGCTCTCTCGCGCACCTCGCTCCCGGTGCTCGTGCTCGGTGAGCCCGGCACGGGAAAGAGCGCGCTCGCCGAGCGCGTGATCCACCCGATGACGCGCAGGAAAGGCCCCTTCGTCGCCGTCGATCTCGCATCGATCCCGGAGACGCTCGTCGCGGCGGAGCTCTTCGGCACCTCGCGAGGCGCGTTCAGCGGCGCCGTCGATCGCCGCGGCCGCTTCGAGGAAGCGAACGGAGGCACGCTCTTCCTCGACGAGATCGGAAACCTGCCTCCGGAGGCGCAGCGCATGTTGCTCCTCGCGCTGCAGGACGCGCGCATCACGCGGCTGGGCGAGAGCGCGCCGCGGAGCGTCGACGTGAAGCTCGTGGCGGCGACGAACGCCGACCTCGCGGGCCGCGTGCGCGATGGGACCTTTCGCGCCGACCTCTACGCGCGGCTGAACCCTGCGGCGCGCCTCGTCGTGCCGCCGCTGCGCGAACGGATGGAGGATCTCGCCGAGCTCTCGCGCGGGCTGCTGAAGAAGAAGCTCGCGGCGGGCGCCGACCGCGAGCTGCTCGCCGACTACCTCGACCAGAGCGGGATCTCCGGCGTCCCGCACGCGGAGCTCCACCTCGGCAAGGTCCCGAAGCACGTCACGCGCGGCATCGCGCTCGTGCTCTCGAAGAGCACGGTGGCCGAGCTCCAGCGCCACTCGTTCCCCGGCAACGTGCGCGAGCTCGAGCTCCTCGTCGCGAACGCCGCCGTGTTCACGCTCGCCGACGCGATGAGCGCGTCGCGCGAGGGCCGCGCCCGCAAGGACGAGAGCGCGCGCATCCTCCCGATCCCCGAGAAGCTCATGCGAGAGCTGCTCGGCGCGGGCTCGGCGCACCTCGGGCCCGATCGGAGAGGCGTGGACCAGAGCACGTTCGACGTGCGGGCGTCGCCGACGCTGCACGGCGTCGCACAGGATCTCGAGCGCCAGCTCTACGAGCGCATGTACGGCGAGCTCGGCGGGGACTTCGAGGCGATGGCCGCGCGCCTCCTCCAGAAGCCCGGCCCAGGCGGAGCGCGCAAGGTCCGGCTGCGCTTCAACCAGCTCGGGCTCCGCGTGCGCGCTCAGTCGAGAAAGATATGATTCGTAGCTTTCTCGTGATGTAAATCGTATCAAAGAGCTCGGCCGGAGCACGTTTTCGGCTTGTTTTCCGCTGATCCGAGCGTGGCCCGCCGCTCGCAATGGCTCCCCTCGAAAGCGAGGCGGAGATGAGCAAGTCGGACTCGAGCGTGGTGGTGGCTCTCTCGGAGCTCGTGCGGTTGGAAGAGTCGCGCGTCGAGGAAGAGCGCGCGGCGACGGCAGCGCGCGAGGCCGAACGCATCCGGACGCGCGAGCGCGCCGAGGCCGACGCGCGAGAGGCTGAACAGCGCCGGCTCGAGAGCGCTGCGCACGGGGCGCGCGTGGCCGACGCGGAGGCCCGGCTGCGCCTCGAGGCCGACAGGGATCAGGGCCGCCGCATCGACGCGATGCGCGCGGAGCTCGCGCGGGTCGAGGCCGAGCGCGCGACGCTGCGGGCAAGCCTCGAGGCGAGGATCGCCGTGCCGGAGAGCGCTCCGCGCGTCCGCGGGTGGGCGATGGCCTTCGGGCTGTCGAGCCTCGTCGCGGCCAGCCTGGCGGGCCTCCTCGTGATGAACGCCGGCGAGACGCGGACCGTCATCATCGAGACCCCGAGGCCCGCGCTCGCGGTGACCGCGCCGATCGTCGCCGAGGCGGCCGACGCGCCGGAGGAGATCGAAGTGGAGCAAGCGCCAGTCATCTCGGCCGCCCCGGCGCCTCGCGCCACGGTTCGCACCGGCACCCATCGGGTCCGCGACCACCAGCGCACCGAGGCGAGCCCGCCGCCCGGCGACGACCTCGGTCTCGGTGCGGACGACGGGTCGACCGACGTGCTCTCGCCGGAGATCCTCCGCCACGCCGAGCACGAGACGCACGGAGCCCGACGCGCTCACCGATGAGGCGCCAGCGCGACGGCATGGTAGCCTCCGCCCGCTCGCGCGGACGACCAAGCGAACCCATCTGCGCGAATGGAGGAGTGGCTCATGGCGAATCGAATCGGTACGAGGATCGGCAAGGCGCTGGGGGTCGGCGCGGTTCTGGCGCTCGCGGCCTGTGGTGGCAGCAGCGGCGGCGGCGAGACCACGGGCGAGACCACGTCGGGCGCGGAGTCGGCCTACGCGGGCCCCGTGACCTCCACGGACACGGCCCAAGGCGAGGCCCGCTTCAACGCGGTCTGCGCCTCGTGCCACAACAACGGCGCGCCGCAGCTCGCGAACATCGGCTGGACCCCGGAGCACATGCGCCAGCAGATCCGTGAAGGATCGGCTCAGATGCCTGCGATCCACGAGGCGCGCCTCAGCGCCACGGACATGGAGGCGATGCTCGCCTACCTGCAGACGATCGGCGCGCTGACCTCCGACACAGCCGCGGAGCCGGCCGGCACGCTCTAGAGCTCGAGCACGGTCCTCTTGGAAACGCCGGCCCCTTCGTGGGTGCCGGCGTTTTCTCGTTGGGCTCGAGCGCTCGCTCTCAAGGCGTGACCAACAATGGTCGCGCCTTGTCCTTTCCCGGCGTGAAGCGCTGGGAATTTCTCTCGGTCGAAGGGATCTGACCAAAGTATTTGGTCAGATCTTCACCGCGGGTGCAGGAAGATGTCCGGCGTCTTGAGATCGCCCGGCCCGTGCTGGGTCGTGTCGCTCCCTGGCGGGTCGGACGACGACGGAGGCCGCGCCGTCAGGCGGATCGAGAGCGGCTGCATGCCCTCCGTCGGCGTGACCGTCACCTCGCCGCGCGCGCGACGGAACTGCGCGCGGACGACGATGGACTGACCGACCGGCGCATCGAACGAGCACGGCGTTTCCTGGCAGACGTCGCCGCGATCGACGACCCAGACGCGAGCGCCGGCGGGAGTGGTCGAGACGTGCACCGCGACGCGCGCCGGGCCCGTGTCCGCCACCGCGCCCGCGTCGCCCGGCCCGATGTCCGGTCGCGCTGCGAACGCGTCCAGGCCCGCGTCCTCGGGCGTGGCCGTGAAGACCGGGAGGTCGGTCGACGGCTCGCCCGTACTTCCGCCCGCCCCCGCAAAGAGCGCGAAGTACACGGCGAGGCCGAGGCCCGCGGCGCTCGCGAGCCCGAACATGCCGAAGAAGGCCGTGCGCCCGCCGGACGAGGGCGCTCGGTCGGCGACCTCCACCGTCGCGGAGTCGCTGCGGGCTTGACGCGCGCCCTTGTTCTTCACCTTGAGCGTCGGCTCGCCGTAGCCGAGGAACGTTCGTGCGCCGGCCTCGTCCGGTACGGCGTCGCCGCGCATCGCCACGTCGAGGGCCTGGCCCATCTCCTCGCAGCTCGAGTACCGGTCGTCGGCTTCCTTCGCGAGCGCGCGCCCGATGAACGCCTCGATCGCCGGCGAGACGCTCACGTTCGGGTTCACCTGCTCGAGCGGCGGCGGCGACTCGAACATGTGCTGGGTCAGGATGCCCATGAACGTGTCGCCGACGAACGGCACGCGTCCCGTGAGCATCTCGTAGAAGATCACGCCGAGCGCGTAGATGTCGACGCGATGATCGAGCGGCTTTCCGGCAGCCTGCTCGGAGGACATGTACTCGGGCGTGCCGAAGATCATGCCCGTCTTCGTGAGCTTCCGGCCCGGCTCTCCGGGCGTGTCGATGTCGCTCATCTTCGCGATGCCGAAGTCGACGATCTTCACGAAGTCGGGGCGGCCGTCGCGCGCGCAGAGGAAGATGTTCTCGGGCTTCATGTCGCGGTGGACGATGCCCTTCGTGTGCGCCGCGGAGAGAGCGCGGCAGCACTGCGCGAGGATGTCCGCCGCGCGCGTGACCGACAGCGTCCCGTCCCGCGTGAGGACGTTCGCGAGGTCCTCCCCATCGAGCAGCTCCATCACGAAGTAGCTGGCGCCGTGCGGCGTCACGCCGAAGTCGGAGATGTCGACGATGTGCTCGTTGCCGATCCGCGATGCCGCCTTCGCCTCCTGGCGAAAGCGCTCGACGACCTCGGGGCGGTTCGAGAAGTCGTCCCGGAGGACCTTCAGCGCCACCTTCTTCTCGATGACGACGTGCTCGGCCTCGTAGACGATGCCCATCCCGCCCTCGCCGATGCGGCGAAGGATGCGGTAGCGGTCGACCTCGACGCCGATGAGCGGATCGCCGGGATCCGACTTCGGGATCATGGCCTGCGAGTGCGTGGCGAGCCGTCCGCCGTCGTTGGGGCAGAAGACCTCTCCCCCTATGAACTCGGTCTTGCAGACGGGGCAGATCTTGGTCGCCACAGAAGCTCGTTTCGCCGCGCGGAAAGTCTGAGCACGGTATCAGCGGCGTTCTTGGGGGTCAACGACGCGAGCGGGCGGCGGCAGCGAGATTGTCGAGAGATCGCGCGACGTTGCGCTTCGTCCACGCCACGCTCTACCCTCCTTCGCCGGTGACCGTCACGATCGCGCTGCTTCCCGACGATCTCGTCGATCAGATCGCCGCCGGCGAGGTCGTCGAGCGACCTGCGAGCGTCGCGAAGGAGCTCATCGAGAACGCGATCGACGCCGGCGCGAAGCGCGTCCAGATCGACATCGAGGGGGGCGGCGTGGGCCTCCTTCGCGTGGCGGACGACGGGATCGGGATGAGCCGAGAGGACGCCCGCCTCGCCATTCGCCGCCACGCGACCAGCAAGATCCGGACGCACGCCGACCTCGAGCGGATCGAGACGATGGGCTTTCGCGGCGAAGCGCTGCCCTCCATCGCATCCGTCTCGCGCTTCTCGCTCGTGACGCGAACGCGTGACGCGGACGAGGCGACGGAGGTGCGCATCGACGGCGGGGGTGAGGCGAGCGTTCAGGCGACGTCTCGCGCGCCGGGCACGACGATCACCGTGTCGGACCTGTTCTACAACGTGCCCGCGCGCCGGAAATTTCTGAAGGCGACGGGCACCGAGTCGACACACGTCTCGGACGTCGTCCTCCGGGCGGCGCTCGCCGATCCCGCGCTCCACCTCGTGCTGACCCGCGACGGAAGGCGCGTACGCGATCTGGTCCCTGCTCCGGACGCGCGACGCCGTGCGATCATGCTCTTCCCGGACGAGCGGCTCGGCGAGATCGAGGGTGAGCGCGGCGGCGTCGTCGTGCGCGCCATGCTCGGCCCTCCGGAACGCGCGCGGAGCGGAGCCAACAGCCTGCACCTCTATGTGAACCGTCGCCCGGTGCGCGATCGCTCGATCGCGCGGGCCGTGGCGTTCGCCTACGGGAGCGTCGTGCCGCCCGGGCGCTATCCCGTCGGCGTGGTCTGGATCGAGCTCGACCCGACGCGTGTGGACGTGAACGTGCACCCGCAGAAGGCGGAGGTTCGGTTCGAGGACTCGCGCACCGTGCTGGACGCGATCACGCGAGCGCTCGCCGGAGGGCTCGGCACGTCGCCGTTTCGGACATCGTCCCCGCAGCCCGCTGCGAGCGATGGCTTCCGCACGGCCGACTACTGGCAAGACCGATTGAGCAGCTCCGGAGTGCTGGCTGCCGTCTCGAGCGAGGGCGCGAGCGCGTGGGGCCTCGGCGGTGAGAGCGAGCCCGTTCCGTATGCGCCAGCGCCGGCCATCGCGCCGCTGACGCGAGAGAGAGCGCCCGAGCTGTTCGGAGATGGGCAGAGCGCGCCGCGAGGTCCGTTCGGTGGCCTGCGCGTGCTCGGTCAGGTGAAGAAGACCTTCCTCGTCTGCGAGAGCGAGGGCGCGCTCGTCATCATCGACCAGCACGCGGCCGACGAGCGCGTGCACTTTCACCGGCTGCGCGCCGCGTACGAGTCGCGCACCGTTCCGATCCAGCGGCTCCTCTTGCCGGAGCGCGTCGAGCTCCTCGCGAGCGAGGCCGCGCTCGTCGAGTCTCAGGGCGAGGTGCTCGCCACGCTCGGGATCGAGGCCGCCGTGATCGGCGAGACGACGGTGGCCGTCCGCGGGATCCCCGCGATCGTGCGGCGCGCTTCCCCGGAGCGCCTCCTTCGGGACGTCCTCGCGGAGCTCGGGCGCACGGGCTCGCGCGCGTTCGGCGACGCGATCGACACCGCGCTCGCGACGATGGCCTGTCACGGCTCGATCCGTGCGGGGGACGCGCTCAGCGTGCCCGAGTGCGAGGGCCTCCTGCGCGCGCTCGACGAAGTGGACGACTTCTCGCGGCACTGTCCGCACGGAAGGCCGATCGTGTTCGAGATCGGCTTCGGCGAGCTCGGGCGGAAGGTCGGGCGTTGAGCGAACGACCCGAGGGGCCGCGCGTGTTGGTGATCGCGGGACCGAGCGCGACGGGAAAGACGGCCGTCGCGCTCTCGCTCGCGCGAGCTCTCGGCGGCGAGCTGGTGGGCGCCGACAGCGTGCAGGTCTATCGAGGCTTCGACATCGGCTCCGCCAAGCCGACCCGCGAGGAGCTCGGTGGCACGCCGCATCACCTCATCGACGTCGTCGACCCTGACGCGCCCTTCGATGCGGCGCGCTACGCCTCGCTGGCCGATCGCGCGATCGAGGACGTCGCGGCTCGGGGTCGGATCCCGATCGTCGTCGGCGGGACCGGGCTCTGGATCCGCGCGCTCCTGCGCGGGCGGGTCGAGCTTCCGAGGCCCGACGCCGAGATCCGCGCGCGGCTCGACGAGGAAGCGACCCGGCTCGGCGCGCCCGCGCTCCACGCGCGCCTCGCCGGGATCGACGCGCTCGCGGCCGGCGCCATCCACCCGAACGATCAGCTCCGAATCGTGCGCGCGCTCGAGGTTCACGAGCAGACGGGCGAAAAGCTCGGCGAGCTGCGCGCGAAGCACGCGCTCGGGGCGCCGCGCTACGAAGCGTTCGTCGTGGTGCTCGACCGCGAGCGCGAGGCGCTCGACGAAGCCATTCGCGCACGCATCCGCGCGATGCTCGTCCGAGGCTGGGTGGACGAGGTGCGCGCGCTGAGAGAGCGCTGGGGCCCGGAGGTCCGCGCGATGCAGGCCGTGGGCTATCGCGAGGTCCTCGCGCACGTCGAGGGCCGCATCGGCGGAGCGGAGCTCGAGGCCCTCGCGTACAAGTCGACGCGCACCTACACGCGACGCCAGCGAACCTGGTGGGCGGGCGAAGAGGTCGCGCTCCGAGCGCGGGCGGAGGCCGTCCTCGGAAGCGACGAGGTGCGCCGGGACATCGCCGCGTTCCTCGAGAGATGCTGAGGCTCAGCCTCGAGAGACGCCAGCGCTCGAGGCGTGACCAACAATGGTCGCGCCTCGTCCTTTCCCAGCGTGAAGTGCTGGGATTTTCTCTCAGTCAGAAGGGATCTGACCAAAGTCTTGGTCAGACCTTCATCTCGCCTTCTTCTTGGAGACGGGCCGCGCGCGAAGCTTCGCCACCTCGGCCTCGAGGTGCGCGGGCACGTCCGAGAGCGACTCGAGGTGCGCACGCGCTTCCTTCTTGCGTCCCCGCGCCGCGAGCCATGCGGCCCGCGCGATGAGCGTGGCGGGAGCCTTCCCTTCGGCGCCGCTCTCGGCCGCGGTGAGGCAAGCGTCCGCTTCGTCGAGGTCTTCGCCGAGCCTCGCGAGCGCGTGCGCGAGCCGGACCTTCACGCGCGGAAGCGCCGCGTCCCGCTCGAGCAACACGCGGTAGCCGGCGATGGCGTCACGGTCACGGCCTGCCTCGAACGCTGCGTGCGAGAACCCCAGCGCGACCGCGCGAGGCATCCCCTTGGGATACGCGCGGATCGCCTCGCGCCAGGCGTCCGCGGCCTCCTTCCAGTGCGAGGAGCCGGCGTGCGCGGCACCACGACGCGCCGCCAGCTCGCCCGGTGGTCCGAACGCCCGCAAGCCCCACGCGGACGTGAGGCGCGCTGCGATCTCGGCGCCCTTGCCGCGCGTCAGCAGCGCGAGCGCCGCCCGGTCGTAGGCATCGCGAGAGTCGCGCGCGAGGATGGGCGCCCACGTGAACAGGATCAGGCCTGCGCCCATGACGCACATGGCCCCGAGCGGGGGCACCCGGGCCAGGAAGTAGAGCCCGAACGCGAGCACGAGCGTGATCGGGAGGATCGCCTGGCGACCGAGCGAAGGCCCCGGCACCGCCCGATCGTCGATGCGGATGAAGGGCCATCGGGCATCGTTCCGATCCGCCACGGGCAGAGCGTAGTCGAGAGGTGACGCGAGAGGCGCGATTTCGCTATGCTTCATCGCATGTTCGGACAGCTGCTCTCCCTGGAGGTTCCGCGCCCGCTCCGGCCCAGCCTCGCGCTGCTCCCGTTCCTCTTCCTCGCGGCCTGTGCGCCGGGGACCGTGGCCGATACGTTCGAGCTCAGCGGGCGAGTGACGAACCTGCTCGAGTCGGGCGTGGCCGCGAGCCCGATCGGCGGCGCGCGCGTCCAGTTCATCTCGGACACGGGCGACGTCTCCGAGACGGTGACGAGCCCCGATGGCCGCTACGCGATGCAGGTGCTGAGCCAGTCGCGCTTCGGACAAGTGAGCGCCGAGGCGGCCGGCTACACCACCTCCGAGCGCACGGTGTTCTTCGACGTGCCGCAGCGGCGCGTCGATCTCGCGCTGCGCGCGTCGATGATGATGGACTGACGCGGTGCGGCTCGCGCCCGCGCTCGTGCTCGCGCTGATCGGGCTTGGCTGTGGCGGGCCCGCCACGCTCGCCGCACCGGACGCAGGCAGAGCCGATGCCGAAGCGCCGGGCGATGCCGCGGCGCCGGGCAGCGCGACCTACTACGAGGACGTTCGTCCGCTGCTCTCGCGGCACTGCGTGCGGTGTCACTCGGGGACGGGCATCGCGCCCTTCGCGCTCGAGACGTACGCGGATGCAGCGCCGCTCGCCGCCCGGATCGCCGACGCGACGCGGGCGCGCATCATGCCGCCGTTCCTCGCGGACGGAAGCGGCGCCTGCCAGACCTTCGAGACGGGCGACTGGCTCACGGAAGCGGAGCTCCAGACGCTCGAGGCCTGGCGCGACGACGGCGCGCTCGAGGGCGACCCGACGACACCGCCGCCGATGGTGCCCCCGCCGACTCACCTCTCGGGCGCCGACGTCACGACGCTCGACACCGGGATCGACTACGCCCCGAGCGCGACGTCGGCGAACGACTATCACTGCTTCGTCGTCGACGGACCGACGGGCTACGTCACCGCGTACGAAGTGGAGCCGTCGAACCCGCGCATCACGCACCACGTGATCGTCTATGCGCCGAGCGACGCGGCCGCGGCCGCCGACGTTCGCGCCCTCGACGCCGCCGAGCCGGGCCCGGGCTACACCTGCTTCGGTGGCGCAGGCGCGAGCGCGCTGAGCGTCGGTGGCTGGGCGCCGGGCGCCGGGCCCGAGGAGCTGCCGGGAGGAACGGGGATCGCGATCGACGCGAGCCGTCCTCTCGTCGTCCAGGTCCACTACAACACGGCGAACGGCGACGGCACCGATCGCACGCGCGTCCGGCTTCGCATGGCGGCGAGCGCGATCCCGGCGTTCTTCCTTCCCGTCGCGGACCTTCTCTTCAGCGCGCCGCCGCACGAGGCGAGCGCGTCGTCGACCTTCACGCAGGGCAACCGGTGGCTCGAGGCCTACGGGCTGAGCACGATGCGCGTCTGGGGAGCCTTCCCGCACATGCACACGCTCGGAGCCTCGCAGCGCACCGAGCTCGTCCGCGCGGACGGAACGACCGAGTGCCTGATCGACGTCCCGCGCTGGGACTTCAACTGGCAGCGTCAGTACTGGTATCCGTCACCGCTCACGATGACGACGCTCGACTCGCTCCGGATCGCGTGCAGCTGGAACACGATGAGCCGCGACACCGCGGTCACGTGGGGCGAGCGAACCGAGGACGAGATGTGCCTCGACACGCTCTACGTGAGCTTGTGACCCCAGCCGAACCGTGACCGTCAGGCCTCGCTGCCGGCTTCCAGGGTGACGACCAGCGAGAGCGTGCCGACCATCGCGCGGAGCGCGAGCGGCATCCACGGCGGGATCGGCAGGCGCCCGCGCCCGAGCATCTTGCGCTTCGCGGTGGCGGTCGCATCCGCGAGCGCGCTCAAGTCCTCGGCGCGTGCGAGGCGATCGAGCACGAGGGGCTCCATCGCGAGACGGAAGGGCTCGACGAACGTCGGCGTCGCGCGCGCCGGGTCGACGCCGAGGAGCTCGGCGATGGCGTCATGCGTCGCGCTGCGATCGCCCGCACGAATCGCCGATTTGACTCGCGCGAGACCCTCTCGCTCCCGCTGCTCGAACGGGACGATGCAGCCGAAGTCGATCACGGTGACCCGACCGTCGGGATGGAAGATCCAGTTTCCCGCGTGCGGGTCGGCGAAGAGCAGACCGTGATCGATCCACGTGTCGAGCACGAAGCGTCGAACAGCGCGGGCCTGCGCGCGCGCCGCCGGCCCGTGCGCCGCTTGATCGGCGGTCTCGCCCTCGACGAAGTGCGTGGTGAGCACGCGCTCGGACGATCGCTCACGCACGAGCCCCGGCACTTCGATCACGGGATCGCCCTCCAGGATCGCGGCGTACCGCTCCTGCCACGCGGCCTCTTGCAAGTAGTCGAGCTCCGCCTCGAAGCGCGCACGCAGCTCGCGGACGAGCTCTCTGCCGCCGCCGGGGAGCATGAGCAGACCGGCCACGCCGCCGATGCGCGCCGCGTTGTCGAGATCGGCGATGAGCGCCTTCCCGATGCCCGGGTGCTGCACCTTCACGGCCACGCGCGTGCCGTCCGCGAGCGTCGCGCGGTGCACCTGGCCGATGGACGCGCTCGCGAAGAGGACGACGTCGAACGAGGCGAAGAGCTCGCCGACTGGCGCGCCGAGCTCGGACTCGAGAAGCGCGCGCACCTCTTCGATGCTGGAGTGCGTGGTGCCGGCGCGAAGTCGCGCGAGGAGGGGCTCGGCTCGAACGCGCTGATCCTCGGGCAGCATCGCGGACCAGATGCCCGCCATCTGTCCCGCCTTCGCACCGAGCCCTCGCAGATCGGCGAGCGCCTCGACGGCGCGATCGAGCGGCGCGATGGGATCGCGCTCCAGCATCCCGCGCGCGACCCCGGCGCCTGCGCGGGCCATGCCGGCGAGCCGACCGAGGCGGCCCTCTCGCACCCTGACTCCGCGCTTGTTCCTGTCCGAGGGCTCGTCCACGTCGACCTCCGGACGATGCCACGCGGGCCACCGCCGCGCCGCGCGAGCCGTCAGGGGCAGTGACAGCCCCAGCTCGCGGGGAGCTGTGGGCAGACGAGCTCCGCGATCCGGTGATGCCCCTCGCGGTTCGGATGGATCGGATCGAAGGCGCGGTACTCGGGCCGCAAGAACCAGCGGCCCATCTCGGAGAGCGTCCGTGCATCGCTCTCGAGACGGGCCGCGCGCGCAGGCTCGGCCAGCTCGCTCGCCGCCCGACGCCAGCGCGAGTCCCGGGCGACGACGTCGCGCATCTGCGCGAGATCGCGGGGGGTCGCGTCGCGATCACGGAGGGCCGAGTCGAAGAGATCCACGCGAACGTCCGCGAGCTCGTTCGGTTGCCACGCTGCGTCGGGCGCCGCGCGCTCCGTCGCATAGCTCCCGAGCAGATCCTGCGCCGTTCCGCGTCCCATCAC
>JBBSAT010000138.1:0-19256 GCA_038252025.1 Polyangiales bacterium
GTCGTCTACTTCTACCCGAAGGACTTCACGCCTGGCTGCACCCAGGAGGCCTGCATGTTCCGAGACGCGTATGGCGATCTCGATGGCCACGGAGCCACGGTGATCGGCGTGAGCTCAGACGACGACGCGTCACATCGAAGGTTCGCGGAGCGCTACCACCTCCCCTTCTCGCTCGTCGCCGACCCGGATCGCTCGCTGTCGAAGCGCTTCGGCGTGACGCGGCCGCTGGGCCTCGGGGCGTGGCGGGTCACCTACGTCATCGACGCGGGAGGCGTGGTGCGCGGCGCGTTCCACCACGAGCTCACGATGAGCAAGCACGTCACCGAGGTGAAGGACGCGCTCGCCAGCCTCGGGACGAAGCCGAGCTGAGCTCGCTAGCGCGCGCCGAAGAGACGATCGAACGTGATCGCTGCGGCCGCGCGCACGGAGAGGTGGTTGAAGTCGGACGCGCCCTCGATCGGCGCGATCACGACGTCGGCGCCCTCGATCACCGGCGCGAAGAGACCGTGCGCCGTCCCGAAGAGGATGATCGCGGGGCGCGCCGACTCGGCGAGCATCGCGCGGACGATCGGGAAGGATTGCGCCCGGTGGGCAAGCTCGGGCCGCGCCTCGGTGACGATCAGGAGCGGCGCCTGACCGGTCTCGCCACGCACGAACGCTTCGGCCGCCTCGATGCTCTCGACCGGATGACAGCGCGAGAGCGCCTCGGTCCGGTCCGGAACGCGACGCGCGCCTGGGCCCTCTCGCCAATGCTCGAGGATCCGATCGACGATCATCCGCTGTGCGGCGATCGGCGAGACGACGAAGTAGCCCGCCAGTCCGTACGTCCGCGCCGACCGCGCGATGTCGTGGACGTCGATGTTCGTGATCGCGCTCGTGATCGCAGCGCCGTCACGGTCACGGACCGGATGGTGGACGAGCGCGCAGTAGACCTTCGCCGTCACGGCTTGGCTGCGCGGTCTTCGGCGCGCGCTCGCTCGACGATCTCGCGCTCTTCCCGCGTCAGGGCGGCGTCGTCGATGAGATCTGGGCGACGCACCACCGTGCGGCGGATGGCTTCTGTCTTGCGCCACGCTGCGATCTTCGCGTGGTTCCCGGAGAGCAGCACCTCGGGGATGCCTTCGCCGCGGAACTCGGCCGGGCGGGTGTACTGCGGGTACTCGAGCCAGCCGCTCGAGTGGGACTCCTCGAGGATCGAGCTCGGGTTTCCGAGCACTCCTGGAAGCAAGCGGCTCGTCGCTTCCACGATGGCCATCGCGCCGATCTCGCCGCCCATGAGGACGAAGTCTCCGAGCGAGATCTCGAGATCGACGCGGCGTCGCGCGCGCTCGTCGAAGCCTTCGTAGCGTCCCGCGACCAGGGTCAACGCGGGCTGGGCCGCGAGCTCTCTCGCGCGCGCTTGTGTGAAGGGAGCTCCTTGCGGTGTCAGGAGGACGCGCAGCGGCTTGTGTCCGCTCGATGCGATCTCTCTCGACTCGGCGGCCTCCATCGCTTCGACGAGCGGGCCGGGCATCATGACCATGCCGCTCCCGCCGCCGTAGGGCGTGTCGTCGGTGGTCCGGTGGCGGTCCGTCGCGAATTCGCGCGGGCTGAGGCGCTCGACGCTGATGAGGCCCTTCTCGATCGCCTTTCCGACGAGCCCGAACGTGAGGAACGAGTCGAAGATCTCGGGGAGGACCGAGACGAGATAGAACTTCACTGCGTGGCCTTCGGCGCCTTCGGCGGGGGCTTCGGCGGCCGCGGCGGCTTGCGCGGCTTCGGGGCGCGCGGGCGCTCGAGCTCGAAGTCCTCGACGTGCGCGAGCTCGATGCGCCGCGCGGCGAGATCCACGCTCAAGAGGTACGGATCGACCATCGGAACCTCGCGCGTTCCGGCCTCGTCCCCGATCACGAGACAGTCCGCGCTCGGGTGTGTGGCGACGGAGAGCACTCGTCCGAGCGGTGCGCCCAGCGCGTACACATCGAGGCCGATGAGATCGACCAGGTAGACCTCGTCGTCGGCCGGCCGCGGAAAGGCCGAGCGCGGCAGGCAGACCTCGGAGCCCTTGAGCGCCTCGGCCGCTTCGCGCGTATCGACGCCGACGAGCGCGAGCAGGTCTGCATCGCCCGAGACGCGCGCGAGCCGGACCTCGTGTGCTTCGACGCCGCGCTCGCTCCGGAGCTGGAGGGTGCGTCGCTCGCGCATCAAGGACGAGCCGGGGTGGTAGCGCTTCACGCGCACCTGCCCCTCGATGCCGTGTGCGCGGACGATCCGGCCGAGCGCGATCAGCTGATCACCACCGGGCGGGGCGGCCTCGGTGCGCTCAGCGTCCGCGTCGGACCGCACTCGCTACTCGAGGATCTCGAGGACCGCGCGCTTCTTGAGGCGCGCCGAGCTCGCGGCGAGGACCGTGCGCATCGCGCGCGCCGTCCGACCGTCCTTGCCGATGACCTTGCCGAGGTCGTCTTCGGCCACGCTGAGCTCCAGCACGACGGCTCGGTCGTCCTCGACGGTCGTCACGCGGACGTCCTCCGGCTCATCCACGAGCGAGCGCGCGACGAAGCGGACGAGCTCTTCGAGATCGGCGATCACGGGGTCGCCCCCGCCGGCCTCGCTCACGCTCAAGCCGCCTTGTGGATGCGGCGGTACTCGTTGAGCACGTGCCGCACGCGCATCGACGGCTGCGCGCCGACGCCGACCCAGTAGTCGATGCGACCCATGTCGACCTTG
Organism: Polyangiales bacterium; assembly: GCA_038252025.1. GTDB lineage: Bacteria > Myxococcota_A > Polyangia > Polyangiales > Sandaracinaceae > JBBSAT01. The sequence goes on from JBBSAT010000138.1 coordinate 2,710, forward strand.
ACCTCCGAGACGGGCTTCGTCGGGTCGTAGGTCCCGATCTGCTCGAGAAAGTTGCCGTCCCGCGGGCTCTCGCGGTCGGTGACGACGAAGTGGTAGTACGGGCGCTTCTTGGTGCCGAAGCGAGCAAAACGGATCGTGACCATCGAAACCCTCGAGCGCGGACCAGCCTCGCGACGTGCGAGGCGGCGGGAAAAAAGGGAGCGGAAGCTAGCGAACGCGGCGACCACGGTCAAGCGAGCCCGTGTACTCCTCGTCCGGCTGTGCCGATCCGTCACCCGATGGGCTAGACCACGGCCCATGGCCGAACGGTACCGCATGGAGAAGCGGCTCGTCGTACCCGCGTTCCTCGCGCTCCTGATGCTGACGGGGTCGGGCGGCTCGTGCTCGGAGGCGCGCCACGAGCCGACCACGCCCGGCGTTCCGGAGATCGAGAGCGTGACGCTCGGTGCTCCCGACGTGCGGCTGGTGGTCCTCACCGACCTTCGCGGCTACCTGGAGCCGTGCGGGTGTACGAGCCGTCCTCTCGGCGGCCTGGACCGCCTCGCGGCACGCCTCGGTGAGCTTCGGGCCGGTGGCGCGCCCACCGTGTTCGTCGCGGCGGGCGATCTCTTCTTCGACGCCGACCGACACGGCGTCGACGCGGAGCAAGCTCGGACGCAGGAGACCTGGCGCGCCGAGACGGCGTGCGACGTGCTCTCCTCGCTGAATCTCGCCGCTGCGAACGCCGGGCCTGCGGATCTGCGCGAGGGCGGGCCGATGCTCGCGATGCTCGGTGCGCGTGCGCACTTTCCGCTGCTCGCCGCTGGCGCCGCCGTGACGGGACCGGAGGGCACACCGGCGGTGGTCCGCTCCTACGTCGTGATCGCGGCGGGGGCGCTCCACGTCGGGATCATCGGCGTCGCCGACTGGTCGTCGGTGTCGAACGGTGGCCACGGGCCGGAGGACAGGACGGCTGCGCTCGCCGCCGCCGCCGCGGCCGCTCGTGCGGAGGGCGCCGATCTCGTCGTGGCGCTCGTGTCCGCGTCGCGTCGCGACGGTCGGCGGATGGCGAACGACGTGCCAGGGATCGACGTCGTCGCGCTGGGCGGGCTCGACGAGGAGACGGCCCGTCCGCCGTCGGTCGTCGGATCGAGCGTCGTCGTCAACGCCGGACGGCAAGGACAGGGCATCACGGTTCTCGACATCCATCGCGGCGACGGTGCGTGGACCGACGTCAGCACCTGGAGCCGCACGGTGGAGCGAGATCGCCTGGTCGCCGAGGCCTCCGCGTTGCGCACGCGCGTGACCGAATGGGAGCGCGATCCGGCGACGCGTGCGGAGGACCTCGCGACGCAGCGCGCGCGCCTCGCGGCGCTGCAGCAGGAGATCGCGGCGGCCGCGCGGGCGCCCACGGCGACCGGTCGTGCGTTCGACGCGCGCTACATCGAGCTTCCGTTCGACGGACCGCGCGCCCCGACCGTTCAGCGCATCCTCGACGCCTACGCGATCCGAGTGAACGACCACAATCGAGAGGCGCTCGCGTCGGTGGTCCCGGCGCCCGCGGCCGAGGGCCAGCCTCACTACATCGGGACCGCCCGCTGCGGCGAGTGTCACGCGGAGGAGATCGCGTGGTGGCGCACGACGCTTCACGGTCACGCGTACCGGACGCTCGTGAACGTGCACGCCGAGTACAACCTGAGCTGCGTCGGCTGCCACGTGACCGGCTACGAGCAGCCGGGTGGCTCGACCGTCTCTCACGTCGGTGCGCTCCAGGACGTCGGCTGCGAGAACTGCCACGGCCCTGGAAGCCAGCACGCCGAGAGCCCGAGCGCGGCGCTGGTTCAGGTGCATCGCGGCGTGACGGAGGACACCTGCGCTCGATGCCACACGCACGATCACAGTGACCAGTTCGTCTACGACACGTACCGCCGGATGATGATCGCGCCGGGGCACGGCCTTCCTTCAGCGGCGCCTCGCTGATGCGCTCGTGGGTCACCATCGCAGTGTTCTTGCTGAGCTGCGGGACGGTGCACCACACGCGGCGCGATCCTGCGATGGCGAGCCAAGCGCCGTCGCGCGCGGCATCGGCGCCCTCCCCTCGCTCGGACGCGCCGCGTGCGCCGGTCGCCGCATCTCCAGACTCCCCCGCTGCAGACGCTGTGGATGGCCGCCCCGCGATCGACGTGATCGAAGGACGGGTGAGCTACTACGCGGACTCGCTCGCCGGCCACTCGACCGCGACCGGTGAGCCCTACGATCCGAGTGCGTTCACGGCCGCGAGCCGCGACCTTCCGTTCGGTACGATCGTGCGCGTGATCCGCGTCGACACGGGCGCGGCCGTGGTGGTGCGGATCAACGATCGGGGGCCGTTCGGTCGCCGCACGCGGATCCTGGATCTCTCCCGTGCGGCCGCGGAAGCGCTCGACATGATCCGCGCTGGGGTCGTCGAGGTCCGGGCGGAGGTGATCGAGCGCGGCGGACACGGCGGACGCGAACGGTGATCGCGCGCTGGCTGCTCGTGGGGGCGCTCCTCACGAGCTCGACCGCGGTCGCGCAGGCTCCTGTCGACCTTGGCGTCGTTCGCGTCACTCTCGCTCCGCAGGTCCGCGTCTCGCAGGTCGTCATCATGGTGCGGCCCCGCATCCGGGAGGAGCCTGCGCGCGACCTGCCCAGCAGCGCGCTACTGTGCGCGTCGGTTGGACGCGCAGACGTTCGAGGCCACGGCGGTGGATGCCCGCTTCCTCCCTGGACGCGCCGCGCGCTCCGGCGCGCGCGACCTCGGCCGCTGCCTCGCCGTCGACGCGCCTCCGCCGGAGCCCACGTTCGGCGGACGATTTCGCGCCGTGCTCCAGCTCGCGTCGCTGAGGCCGGCTCATGGCTCGCGTGCGAGCTGATCGACCGCCCAGCGCGCGGCCTCACGGACCACCTCGCTCGCGTGCGACGCGGCGGCCTCTCGAAGCACCGGGAGGTGCCGCTTGTCGCGGGAGTTGCCGAGCACCACCGCGGCGTTGCGCGCGAGGCCGTCGCGACCGGGACGGCGAAGCGGCGTGCCGAGCGAGAACGCATCGAAGGCGGCAGCGTCCATCGAGAGCAGGTCCCCGGCGCCGCGACCAGTGAGCCGCGCGTCGGGTGCGAAGGGCTCGGTGCTCTCCCGGCTCGGCGGCGCCGTCCGGTTGAACGGGCACACGTCTTGGCATTCGTCGCAGCCGAACAAGCGGTCGCCGATCGGCGAGCGGAGCTCGACGGGGATCGGGCCTCGCTGCTCGATGGTGAGGTAGGAGATGCAGAGCCGCGCATCGAGCGAACGCTCCTCCACGAACGCGTTCGTCGGGCACGCGTCCAGGCATCGCCGGCACGATCCGCAGCGCTCCTCCATCGGAGCGGTCTCGGGGAGCACGGCCGTCGTGACGAGCGTCGAGAGGAACACGTGCGAGCCCAGGCCCGGCACGATGAGGCAGCAGTTCTTGCCGATGAAGCCGAGCCCCGCGCGCTGCGCCCACGCTCGCTCGAACACGGGCATCGAGTCCACCGAGTGGCGCGTCTGGAAGCCCTCTCGGCGAAGCCATGCCGCCAGCTTCTTCAGCCGCGTCCCGAGGACGTTGTGATAGTCGCGACCTCGCGCGTAGCGGGCCACGACGCCCGGCGCGAGCCCGCCCCCCGCGTCGTCCCGCGCGAAGGGAGTCGCGAGCGCGACGATGGTCCGCGCGCCCGCGAGCATGCGCTCGTCCCGGGGATCGATACGCACGTCCGCCGTGTCCTCGAGCCAGCGCATCTCTCCGTGGCGCCGCGCATCGAGCCACGCACGCAGCCTCCGGCCCTCCTCGTCGAGCGAGGTCGCCCGCGCGAAGCCGACCTTCGCGAAGCCGAGGGCGAGCGCGCGTGCCTCGAGCTCGCGAGCGAGAGCGGCGCTCATCCTCAGTTGCCCGAAGGTGCGGTCGGAGGCCCGGGCGTGAGCTCGATCGGGCTCCGGCTCGGCTGTTCGTCCGCTTCGAGGAACTCGTCGGCGACGGAGTCGCTTCCTGTCTCGGGCGGCGCGGCGCCGTTGTCGATGAGGAACGGTTCGGCGTTGAACGTGCCGCACTGCCGCGGCCCCCGATCGAAGCGCCAGTGCAGCCACGCGTGCCCGTCGCCCGACAAGATGATCGACGGAGGATGCGGGAACGGCTGTGCTCTCCACACCGCCGTGAACGCACCGAGGTCGAACAGCGTGTTGCCGCTGGTCTCGACGATACCGACCCGATAGATGGACCCGTCCGTGTTCACGGCGATCTCGAGCATCGTGTGCAGCGACTGATCCTCGAGCCCCGCAGGCGGTGCGATCCCGAGGCTACCCAGGTACCGCTCCGCGAACTCCTGGTGGATGCGCACGTGCATGTCGTGGAGGAACCGCGCGAAGGGGGACGCCGCTGCGTTCAGCGCCGTCTGGTTTCCGGGGCGCACCTCGGCGATGTAGTTCTCCATCGCGGCGCGGAAGTGCTCCCAGATCTCTTCGCGGCTCGACCCGCGCGAGTGGGAGCGCCGACGCTCGAGCCGTGCATGACGCTCGCGTTCGATCTGCTCCTCGCCATAGACAGACTCGAGATCGGTGAACGTCAGGCCGAGGCGCGGCCCGTCTCGTTCGCCGGTCCCGTGCTCGCGCGGCGCGCCGCCTTCGGGCCCGACGTGGCCCAGGAGCGGACCGCGTCCAGCGGTGCCGAGCCCGCTCCCGTCCCTGTGTCGTCCCCCGGGTGAACCGCCGCCTTCGCCCGCAGGCGAAGGGACGGGGACGCGCACGACGTACGAGCCGAACCCGTCGCTGACCATCACCTCGGTCGTCGGGGCCGCGCCGCCAAGCGCGCGTGCTCCGCCCTCGTCGCCGCGCGACGGCGAGCCGGACGCCACGGACGGCGCTGGGACCGTGACCGCGTCGGTGCCGGTCGCATCGGCGGTCGGCCGCGGGCTCGTGGAGGGCGTGTCGGTCGCGTCACGCGGGTCTTCGCGCTCGGCCTCTTCGGGCGTCGGCCGTCGCGCATCGGAGCCTTCGCTGTCGCGCATGTCGGCCGCGACCGAGTGGGACGAGTCACCCTCGACGTCGCTCTGGACGGCCTCTTCCGGCGGGCCCGCGGTCGGGACGGGATCGTCGTGCGTGGCGCTCGTGACGGTCGCCATCGTCTCCTCTTCGACCGTGTTGTTCTCCTCTGCGATGTACTGAGCGTCGGCCGGGGGCGGCGCGTCGGGATCCTGGCTGTGCTGCGCGACGGCCGTTCGCTCGCTCGGCGGCGGAAGCTGCGGCGGGGGCGTCGGCGGAGCGGGTGCCACGGGAGCGACCTCGGGCTCCGGCTCTGGCTCCGCGACACGCGGTCGCGGCGGCGGCGGCCTCACGGCCTCGGGATGCCTCTCGCGCTCGCGGCGGCGCGGCTCTGGCGACCGGGGCTCGGGCGCGGGCGTCGTGGGGGTCGTCGTCTCGGGGGGCGGGGCCTCGTCGTGAGGCGTCGCGACCTCGGGCGGATCCGTCAGGACGAACTCGATCTCGGAGCTCTCGGACGAGTGCGGGCCTGGGCGCGACAGGAGCCCACGTAGCACGCCGAGCCCCACGTAGGTGTACGCGTGCGCGCCGATGGAGAGCGCGAGCGCCAACCCCAGGACGATCGCGCTCGGCACGATCGCCCTTGATCGACGGGTGCTGGGCGGCGACTCCAAAAAAAATGGCCTCGTACCTGAGGTACGCGGTCTAGATCCTACGAGCAATCTGACCGACTGGCAGCCCATGGGATTGGGGCGAAACGGGCCGAGCGGAGACTCTCACCGATCGGTGGTGAGCGAAACGATCAGCGCACGAAGACGCGCGGATCGTCCGGCCGGATGTCGACGTGGAAGTGGTTCCGATGGCCGTCGTTGTAGTTCGGCGTCAGCACCGAAGAGAACGATCCCGTGTCGGCGATCTCGCACGCGATTCGAAGGAGCGTGCGTGCCGAAGGATCGCTCGGTCGCTCTGCGGCACAGGTCCGTGAGCTCGGGGTCTCGACGAACGAATCGAGCACCGAGAGCGAGCGCCCGTCGTCGGTCTCGAAGCTGGCGATGTCGAGCGCGAGGCCCATCGTGTGGAAGCTCGTGCGCGGCCGCGAGCGGAACGCAGAGAGCACCGTCACGTGGGTCACGTGGTGCGCGCGAAGGATCGCAGTGAGCACGGGGAGGCGCGCCGCCATCTCGCACGAGAGAACGACGGACTCTTCCGGCCGGCTCATCACGAACGTGATGCCGTCGACGGGCGCGTCGATCCGGATCGGAGCTGCGACGGAGGAGTCGAGATCGGGCTGTCGCGTATAGGAGATCTCGGCGGCGTCGAGCGCGGCCAGGCACTCGGCCTCGGGTCGGAAGCTCCAGCGCGTGCGCCGTCGGACCCGCCACTCGCCGCCGGGGATGATCGCGCGGTAGTTCGGAAACGAGGCGACGCGTCGCGCGATGCGCCTCGCGATGATCCCGGCCGGGTCCGTGCGCGGAGCGCCATAGCGCCGCGGGACGGACGGCGTCTCGGGGACGGGCGTGAAGTATGGCAGCGTGACCGGCGGCGTCTGCAGGAGGACGTCGGGCGGCAGGACGAAGTCGTCCGCGACTCCGAGCACCGCGTTGAACGCGAGGCGACGCTCTCTCTCGGCGTCCGTCTCCTCGGGCGGAGTCGCGAGGCCAGCCGTCACGACGTCGCCCGCCTCGGCGTCGTCCTGGACGAGCACGACGTCGGCGCGCGGCCCGTCGTCGCCGCCGAGGTACGGGACGGTCGGCGTCGATACGGGGCTCGCCTCCGTGACCTGCGTTCGCAGCTGCCATCGGTCGTCGAAGTAGCCGGTCTCGACGGCGCCCCGCCCCGAGATCAGGCGCGGGCGGGAGCGCGTCCCGGCGCCGTCGTAGACGTAGTAGTCGGCCAGGAAGTCCGGGAGGTTGTTGCCTCGGTCGACGCCAGCTGCGGTCGGCGATGCCTGAACGATCACGTAGCGTCCGTGGACGATCGGGTTCGGGTAGACGAAGCGCACGCCCACGCCGACGTCCCGGTGGACCGTCGCTCCCACGCGCACGCCGTCCGCTTGCACCGTGATCGGCAGATCGCTCCACATGCGCTCGAGCACCGAGTTCGCCCCCGGCGTGCCGTAGAGCACGACGTGGTGGTCGCGCATCATCTCGTCGGTCACGTCGGTGTCCGCGACGACGGGCTGCTGGAAGTTCCAGAGCCAGATCGGCCAGCCGTGCGAGCCGCGCTCGGCGGCCTGACGCAGCGCGTCCGTCGCGCGGGGATCCTGCGTGCCGTAGACGTGGATCATACCGTCGGCGTATGGGTCCGTGAGAGGGCCCGAGAGCCCGGGCACCTTGGCGAGCCCGCCCGCCGGAAGAAAGCCTGGCTGCCAGCGCCCGTCGATGCGCGCGAGGTGCAGCACGTGCGCGAGCGGCGCGCGTGGCCCCGCGTACGCCTCGGCTCCGTCGACCACGACGCGAAGCGTGTCGCCGGTCCCGATCGGCGCGTCGCGGAGGTCGAGCGCGACCTCGCTGACGCGCTCCGTCGTGAGCGTGAGCTCTCCCTCGGTCGCGTGCGCCTCGACGCGAGCCAGCCGCGGGAAGTCGACGATGCGGGTCACCGACACCCAGTGCTGCTCTGCGGCGCGATAGTCCCCGCTGACGACCCTGACGTCCGCGGGGCGCCGGTCCCGCGTGACCTGTGCCCACCCGTCGTACGCACGGCCGTGGCGATGCACGACGTACATGATGTCGTGGCCCATCTCGAACCACTGCACGTGCGGCTCGATGCCCAGCTCCCTCATGTGCGCCTCCATCTCGCGCACGAACGCAGGGCGCATCGGCCCTGGATCGACCGTGCCGTGGAAGAAGCGGAAGTCCGTGTCGAGCGAGTTCTCGACGAGGTGCATCCCCGAGTACGTGAGCATCGCGGTGCGCTCGTCGCTCGTCGGTGAGCCGCCCGTGTACTGGAGCCAGCTCGGCGCGCCCGCCATCGCGATGACCATGCTGAACCGCGACGCGTGCCGCATGCCGAGCGCGTACGTCCCGACGCCTCCGTTCGAGACTCCGTTCAGCACGACGCGCTCGCTGTCGACCGAGTAGTGCGCCGAGACGTCGTCGATGACCTGAAGCACGTCGGCCTCGCCCATCCATCGCCAGAGCACCTGACCGAAGCCGTCTGGTGCCACGATGATCCACTCCGGCGTCGTGCGCGGCGTGTACTCGTCCCAGAGGTGCTGGCTGTAGGTGAGCCAGTCCATGTTGTTGCCGAGCACGACCCCGAGGAAGAGGTTCCCGTTCGACGAGCCACCGTGGAGCATCACGAGGAGCGGGTAGCGTCGCGACGGATCGTAGTGGGGCGGGATGTAGACCGCGTAGCCCTGGCGGATGGTCGACATCGGCGAGTCGTATCCGCGGTTGGTGATGAGCCCGCCCTGCTCCGGGTATGGGTCGCGTCCCGCCTCGACTGCGTCGAGGTACCGGCTGGCGCGCGCCCGCCACTCTGCCGACGGTGTCTCGAACCGCGAGGCGATGCGCTCGGCCACGTCGATCACGTAGGCGATGCTGTCGAGGCTCCCGGGCGGCACCGCGGTCGGGCGGGCGGCGCGGGCCGCATCGAGACGGCTACGCAGATCGTCTACGGAGGGCTGCGCCTGGGCGAGCGTCGGCGACAGAACCAGCACGCAGACCACAAGAATGCCCCAGCTACGCATGCTTCCGACCTTCACCTCTTGCACTCATCACGAGGGGCAACTTCGCTCCAAATTCTCGGCGACCCATTCGATCGTTGCGCGGATCCGTCCGTGTGACAAACGAGGCGCCCCGTCGGCCGATCCCTTGCATCGACGCGCGGCACGCGCTGAGCCATGCCACGAGACAGCAGCCTCTTTCGACTCAAGCCGGCCGGCGACGACGCCAGCGCGCTGACCCGTCTCGCGGACGCGTTCGGTGTGGCGACGCCCTACGTCGCCGCGGTCGCCCTCTACAGCGAGGCGGACTGGTCCGCCGACGCCACGGCCGCCGTCCTGCTCGCGGTCATCGCCTTCATCCTGATCGGCCAGGCCATGGGCCTCTACCGCGGCTGGCGAGGCGTTCCCCTCAACCGAGAGGTCGGGCGTGTCTTCGCCGCCTGGACGATGACCGCGTCGTCCCTGACGCTCCTCGGTTTCGCCCTGCGGGTCACGGAGAACTTCTCGAGGCTGGCGGTCCTCTCGTGGTTCCTGATCACGCCAGTCCTCGTGTCGACCGTCCGAGTCTCGGCTCGGCTGGCGCTGAGGCACTACCGCGAGCGTGGCGAGAACCAGCGCGTCGTCGCCATCGTGGGAGTGACCGAGATCGGCCAGACGCTCGCGAAGCGCATCCAGAGCTCGCCCGGCCTCGGCATGCGGCTCCTCGGCTTCTTCGATGATCGGACGCCGGATCGACTGCCCGACCTTCCCATCGCCATGGACAAGCTCGTCGGTGGGTTCGACGAAGTCGTGGCGATGGCGCGAACCGGAGAAGTCGACACCGTGTACGTGGCGCTCCCGATGAGGGCCGAGACGCGCGTGAACGAGCTGCTCGCCGCCCTCGCCGACTCGACGGCGAGCGTCTACTTCGTTCCGGACTTCTACGTGTTCGATCTGCTCCATGGGCGCTGGACGTCGCTCGGTGATGTCCCGCTCGTCAGCATCTTCGAGACACCGTTCTACGGGGTCGATGGCGTCGTGAAGCGCATCGAGGACATGATCCTGGGCTCGCTAGCGGTCCTCGTGGCGTTCCCCGTGATGGTCGTCACCGCCATCGCGATCAAGATGACGAGCCGCGGTCCCGTCTTCTTCAAGCAGCGTCGCTATGGCCTGAACGGGGAGGTCATCGAGGTCCTGAAGTTTCGCTCGATGACCGTCGCGGAGGACGGCGACAAGGTCACGCAGGCGACGCGGTCGGACGTGCGGGTCACGCCGGTGGGACGCTTCATCCGGCGCACGTCGATCGACGAGCTTCCTCAGCTCTTCCACGTCGTCACGGGCAGCATGAGCCTGGTCGGGCCGCGGCCGCACGCCGTGGCTCACAACGAGGAGTTCCGGACGCAGATCCGGCGCTACATGCTCCGCCACAAGGTGAAGCCGGGGCTCACCGGCTGGGCGCAGGTCAACGGCTGGCGCGGTCCGACGGACACGCTCGAGAAGATGCAGAAGCGGATCGAGCACGACCTCGAGTACATCCGCCGATGGGGGCTCTTCTTCGACCTCTGGATCGTCTTCCTGACGGTCTTCGGTCGAAAGGTCAGGCAAAATGCCTTCTGAGCTACGCTGCGGCGGGGCCACACGTCCATGGAGCTGCGCTCACAGACCTCTCTCGTCGCGTCCGTGCTCTGCTTCGCGCTGGCGGCGACGGTGCTCTTCCGGCCACGCAAGCGCCGAGTGCACTGGCTCTTCCTGCTCTTCGATTCGACCGTCGGCGCCTGGTACCTGAGCTGGTTCCTCGCGTACGAGTCGGCGTCCCGGCCGCTCTTCGAGCGGCTCAACCTGGTGTTCGCCGTCGCCCTCCCGCTCGCGGCGGTGCAGTTCTTTCGGGCGTTCCTCTCGCACGAGTCCGTGCGCTCGGTGCAGCTCAACCGCGTGGCCGTCGGTCTCGCGCTCGGGATGATCGTCGCGGTCTTCACGCCGCTCTATCCGTCCGTCGGCCTGGGCACGCTCATCGTGCTCTATGTCGCCGTTCTCCTCAGCTCGGCGCTCGCGCTAATCTATCGGGTCGGTCGTCGCGCCCGATCGCGCTTCGACGGCGAGCGGCTGGGATTCCTCGCGGGATCCGGGGCCGTCGCGACTGTCTTCACGCTCGCCGAGTACCTCCCCTACGTCGGCGTGAACATCCCGCCCGTCGGCACCGTGCTGATGCTCGTGTTCTTGTTCGTGCTGTCGCAGTCGATCCTGAAGGATCGACTCCTCGATCTCTACGAGCTCGCCGGGCGTCTCACCGTCCTCACCGCGCTCTCGTTCTCGCTCGCCGGGATCCTGTGGATCCTGGTGTTCGCCGACCCTGGGAATTTCTATCTCCACTCGGTCGTCGCCGCGCTCGTCCTCCTCCTCGTCTTCGATCCCGTTCGCCAGCAGGTCGAGCGCCGGATCACGCAGATCATCTTTCGACAGCGCTTCGACCTCGAACTGCTCGCGACCGAGCTGAAGCAGAAGCTCGCGAACGTCCTCACCAAGGCGGAGCTCGTGCGCGTCTTCGTCGAAGCGTTCGAGGGCTCGCGTCGCGTCTCGCACGCTTCGATCTTCTTCCTCGACGACGAGCACCACAGCTTCGAGCTGAAGGGGCACGTGGGGATGGTGCCGGTAGCGCGTCTCGAAGTGGCGACCGCGCGGCCCTTGCTCGCGCGCCTCAACAAGGACGAGTTCGTCGTGCTCGAGAACCTCGAGCGAGAGATCGAGGAGAAGCGCGAGATGGGGGATCAGCGCGACGCGCACGAGCTCTCGGAGATCGTGTCGATCCTCGAGCAGCTGAACGCGTCGGTGTGCGTCGCGATCCGCGGCGACGCGGAGACCTACGGGCTCCTCACGGTCCGGGACGAGCGCCGCCGAGACGCGTTCAGCACGGAGGAAGTGCAGCTTCTGCGAGCGCTCGGCGCGGCCGCGTCGGTCACCGTGGAGAACGCGCGGCTCTACGAACGGCTGAAGGAGCGCGATCGCCTCGCCGCACTGGGCGAGATGTCCGCCGGGCTCGCGCACGAGATCCGCAATCCGCTCGGCGCCATCAAGGCGAGCGCCCAGTTCCTCGCCGAAGGCAGTGACGGGCCGGGGAAAGAGTTCCTCGACATCATCGTCGAAGAGGTCGACCGCCTGAACCGGGTCGTGGGCTCGTTCCTCGACTATGCGCGGCCGGGCGCCGGCGGTGGCGCGGCAGAGCCCATCGACGTCAACGCCACCACCGAGCGCACGCTGCAGCTCCTCGGGCCCCAGCTGGGCCCGGGCATCGAGAGGGCGCTCCAGCTGGGCTCCCCTCTGCCGATGGTTCGCATCGATCCCGAGCGACTTCGGCAGGTGATCATCAACCTGGCCCTCAACGCGGTCCAGGCGATGGAAGGAACCGGCACGCTCGTCGTCCGGACGCTCGCGCGAGGGACGCGGGGAGCGGGAGACGCCGCGGTCGCGCGCTGGGTCGAGATCCACGTCGTCGACACCGGGCCGGGAATTCCGGCGAACGTCAGAGAGAACCTGTTCGTGCCGTTCGTGACGACGAAGGAGCGAGGCACGGGGCTCGGGCTCGCGATCTCCCAGCGCATCGTCAGCGCGGCCGGCGGGATGATCGAGGTGCGATCGAGCGCGACCCGCGGCACCACCTTCGTCGTGCGTCTACCCGCGGAGCCGGGCTTGTCTGGCTCCGCGCTCGTGACGGGGCCCAAGGCGGCGTTCGATCAGCGCGTATCGTCCGCGCCGGGCATCGCCCAGCCTTCGAGCGGATCGACCGTGCTACCCACGGAGCCGTCCGCTTCTTCGACGGGCGGCGGGTCCGACGGGCGGGGCGCGACGGGCGCTGGCGAGACGGCCAGCCGCCTCGCGAGCATCCGGTAGGCGCGGACATCGTCCCGACTCAGGCTGTCCTCTGCCATGTCGGAGTCGGCGAACAGCGCTCGATACGCGCGCACGGCCGAGCCCTCGCCTTCCTCCCGCGTCGCGTCCGGAAGGAGGTATCGCCACGTCCCTCGGTGATCGAACGCGACACCGTGCTCGGGCGTGAACACCTGCTCGACGAACGTCGGGCTGCAGCTCCCCAGCGTCCCGTCCTCGTCGAGGAGAGAGACCGAGACGTCCAGCGTCGGCAGGATGAGGTCGATCGGACCGCCCATCGCAGCTTGGCGCTCGCTCCAGCGCTGCCGAGCCACGACGCTCGCCGTCACCAGCGCGCGAGCGATCGAGCTCCCTCGCGCCGAGCGCCAGAGCCGCGGATGTCCGCGATCCGAGAGCATCACCATCACCTCGACGTTCCGGATGCGCCTGAGCGCCTCGGGAAACGACTGCACTCTGGGCGCGGCCGCGCCCGAGAGAATCGCTCGCGCCACGTGCGCGAGCGCCTCGTCGAGCGGTGGATCGATCACGAGACCCATCCGCGGCTCGTAGAGCGCTGCCGCCGGCGTGAGGTAGTCGCACGCGAGCGTGTCGAACGAGCCGAAGTGCATGAGCCGCTCGCGGACGGTCGGTGCCTCGCCGAGCTCGCCTCCGCCCCGCTCGTCCGCGAGGATGGCGCCGAAGCCCTCGTCAGTCAGGGCCTCGGTGAAGGCCCGTTCGTCGGTGCCGTCGAGCAGATCGGACAGCCCGCTCCGCGCTTCGCTCACGAGCGTGGAGCCCTCCGCGCGCACCCGCGTCAGCTCGGCGTCGCCCACGACGAGCACGCGCCCTCGGTTCTCGAGATGCCGAGGCAGCTGACCCATCCCGGGAACCGGACGGCGCGACAAGACGACGACGGCGACGATGGCGCCCAGAACCAGCACGGTCACGAGGGCGATGATCCCTCGCGGGACACGAGGCTTCGGGGGGTCCAGCACGGGAGGCGCGTCTATATCACCCGGCGGCCAGACGAGCATCGCCGGTTGACGCGCCGCGTCGGTCGATCGTGCCTGGATCGTCCAGGACCAGGCGCTAATCTCGCGCGCTCCGTTTGCTAGAAGGCAGGCGTGAAACGAGGAGAACGAACGTGATCATCGGCGTACCGACAGAGATCAAGACGCGCGAGTACCGTGTGGGCATCAACCCGGGTGGCGTGCTCGCGCTCGCACGCGCGGGTCACGAGATCCGGATCCAGCAGGGCGCCGGCCTCGGCGCCGGGATCTCGGACAAGGAGTTCGAGACGGCGGGCGCGAAGATCGTCCCGACAGCGGCCGACGCGTGGGGCGCAGACCTCGTGATGAAGGTGAAGGAGCCCCTTCCGGCGGAGTACGGGTACTTCCGTCCCGGCCTGATCCTCTACACGTACCTGCATCTCGCGCCGCTGCCGGAGCTGACCGGCGAGCTGATGAAGAAGAAGGTCCGCGCGATCGCGTACGAGACGGTCCAGCTCCCCGACGGGTCCTTGCCTCTCCTGCGCCCGATGAGCGAGGTCGCAGGTCGCATGGCGACCCAGGTCGGCGCGACCTGCCTCGAAAAGGAGCGTGGCGGCAAGGGCCTGCTCCTCGGCGGCGTTCCCGGAACGCGGCGCGGTCGCGTCGTGATCCTGGGCGGCGGCGTCGTGGGCTCGCACGCCGCGCGGATCGCGATCGGCATGGGCGCGCAGGTGACGATCCTCGACGTCGATCACGCGCGGATGAGCTACCTCGAGGACATCTATGGTGCGTCGGTCGAGACGCTCTACTCGCACCCGCGCAACATCGAGATCGCGGTCGCCCAGGCGGATCTCGTGATCGGCGCCGTGCTCGTCGCGGGCGCCAAGGCGCCGACCCTGGTCGACGAGAACCTGATCAAGCGGATGCAGCCCGGCTCGGTGATCGTGGACGTCGCAGTCGACCAGGGCGGCTGCATCGCGACCTGCCGGCCGACCGATCACGATCATCCGACGTTCGAGCTTCACGGCGTCGTCCACTACTGCGTTCCGAACATGCCTGGCGCGGTCTCGCAGACCAGCACCTTCGCGCTCACGAACGTGACGATGCGCTACGTCGAGATGATCGCGTCGCAGGGCGTGGAGAAGGCCGTGAAGGCGTCGCCGGCGCTCGCGCTCGGCGTCAACTGCTGGGACGGGGCCTGCACCTATCGCGCAGTCGCAGAGGGCGTGAACGTGGAGTACACGCCGCTCGAGAAGGCGCTCGGCTAGGGCTCGTCCGAGCGAGGCGAAGAACGGGGACGCTGCGATCGCGCGGTGCCCCCGTTCGTCGTTCTCAGTGCGGGCTCAGCGCGATGATCCCCGGCTCGACGGGGTCGGCGCTGCTCACGTCCTGATAGCGGAGCGTTCCGTCGGGTTCCACGCAGTAGTCCCAGCGCTTGCCGAGCACCGCGGACACGATCTGGTTGCCCTCGATCGCGTAGGCGTCGCCGTCGTCGATCACGTTCGACTGCCGGATCTCGCAGAGGCAGTCGCTCGTCGCGCTCGCGCGGCACGCAGCGTCGGGGAAGGCTCCCTGGAGCATCGTCTCGATGGCCGAGCACCCACCGGCGAACGTCGCGCACAGCCCGGGGATGAAGACGCTCGCGATGACCTCGGACTGCGCCGTTCGCACCGCAGTGGTCCCGTCGAACGTCACACGCCCGCGCGCCATCCCGGTCGCCGTGAAGGTCGCTCCAGGGCAGCGCATGAGGTCGGCCGGCACCGGAAGCTCGACGCAGCCACCGCCCACGTCCCACGTCCCGATCTCGTCGCCGCCGCACGCCACGAGCGGCGTGCACGACGTGCCATCGGTGCGAACGTCCAGCGGCACCCAGTCGGGCGGCCCATCCGGACCCGCGTCCCCGAAGGGATTCCCCGCGTCACGATCAGGAAGGATCGGTCCAGCGTCGCCCTCCGGCGCAGCGTCCGGGGCGCCGGCATCGATCGGCCCGCCAGTGTCGTCTGCGGCGGCGTCGGCCAGGGTCGCCGCATCGTCGGCGCTGGTGGTCGCTCCTCCGCAGCCGGGCAAGAGGACGATCGCGAGAGCGAGGAGAAGCGTGGTGCGAGCTGCCATTTGCGCGAGGATACACGCTCCCCTGAAGACGTGGTCGCTAGTAGGAGATGCCTACGCCGACGTCGATGCGCCACTGCCGCGAGTCTTGCTGAGACTCGGGGAGCCGAGCGCCTCGCGTTCCGTCGGGGGCGCTCGCGGCGTAGCGAACGAGGTTGCTGTCGGTCTCGTGCGGCGGAACCGCGTCGAAGGAGAACGCGCCCGTCAGCGTGAACACCTCGTAGCGCGCCTGCAGGCCGAAGATGACGCGCGGCCGCATCGTCCGGATGCTCGGGAAGACCGCGTTGTGGTTGTAGTCCATGCCGCTACCGCGGCAGAGCGAGCCAGGGCCGGTCGGCGTCGCGGGGTCCGGGTTGCAGGTCGAGAACGCGCTGGTGCTCGGCGTGAGATCGACGAGCTCCGAGTCCGCGAACGCCCACGCGACCTGGCCGGCGAGGATCGGCGTGAGCTCGAACGCGTCGCCGATGACGATCGAGTTCGAGATCGTGAGATCGACGGTCGCGACGGTGGCGTTGAACTCTGCATCACCTACGAGCGTCTGCGCGGAACCGCGGACCGCGATGTCCGGAACCCACCAGTCGTGCGTCAGCCAGCCCTCGAGGATCGCCCAGCGGATCTCGATGCCGAGCGCCCAGTACGAGGTGTTGACCAGGTAGCCGATGTTGGTCCCGATCTCGAACCCGAACGGCAGCGCCTTGCGCACCGTGAGGCGGGTCCACGCGAGCACGCCGTCGACCTGACGGTTCTCGTCGGCGATCCCGGTGCTGCCGGAGCCCGTGCCCTCGGTCCCGCGGTGCCAGTACGAGCGCGAGCCGGACTGGTCCGGATGGACCAGCGCGTCCGGGTTGATGCCGGTGATCGACGTGTCGAGCCCGAAGTAGAAGCTGCGCGGACCACGCGTGCGGGCCGGCGTGAGCATCGGCGGGATGAGCGCGCCCGTGAACTCCGTCGCCAGCGA
>JBBSAT010000139.1:0-19121 GCA_038252025.1 Polyangiales bacterium
CTCACGGCCTCGAGGAGACCTGGGTCTCCTTCGACCTCGTGCCGCTCCCGGAGCTCGTGCCCGAGCCTCTTCCCGTGGTGGAGGCGCCGCCGCTGCCGCCCACACCCGAGGTCCAGCGCGTCCGGCCCGAGCCGCGCGAGCCCGAGATCGGGCTCGGGGCGAAGGCTGGCTGATTTCGCGGTCGCTTGTTCCATGCGGGTCGTCGAAGTCGCAGGCACACGAGAACCAGAAAGCGAGTCGAGGCTGAGAATGAGTCTCAGGGGCGAGGATCCTAGACGCGAGCCACAAGATCAAGTGAAAGATGGAATGATTCTCACTGACGATAGGCCGCTCGGGGCATTCACTGGCGTGCGCGGGGATCGTCCTCGGTGAGGACCCAGTCGAAGCCGAAGATCGTGTCGTTCTCGGCGGCGAGGTCGACGCTCGGATCCACCAGACGCCGGCTGGGATGGCCGTTCGTGGCGACGAACACGTCGGCGTAGACCCGGGCTCCGGGGCGCTGGTCGGCGAGGTGGTGGGCGTACTGGAGGATCAGGTCCGGCTGGGTCGCCATCATCCGCCGCTGGAGCGGCGTGAGATCGATGGATGGGTCCACCTCTCGGACGAGGCCCGCCGGGTCCACGGTCCGGAAGGACGCGGTGCCGCCGCGCTCCGAGATCATGACCTGCCAGGAGAAGCGCATGCCTTCCTCCGTGAAGCGCACGTCGCCGTCGTAGAGGTGGTGGCGGAGCGGCAGCGCGCACTGGATCGCGAGCCAGAGCCCCATGAGCGCGAGCGCGCCGCGGCCCAGCGGCCGGGAGCTCTCGGGGGCGACCTCCGGCTTCCGGCGGAGCAGCGCGAGGGGCCAGTCCGGCGGAAAGAAGATCGGCGTCAGGCCGATCATCACCCAGGGGAACATCCCGATCTGGAAGAGCCGCCACGTCACGACGTGGAAGCCGACGACGGCCACGTACGCCAGCGCTCGCGTGCGCCGAAGCGAGAGCCAGAGAGGGATCGTCAGATCGAAGATCGCGCCCGCCCAGCTCATGACGAAGGGCGTCCACGGCAGCGCGAGCAGCGGGCCGATCCAGGGGACGTCCGACCGGGCCTGTAGCCACGTCGTCAGCGGCTCGGCGTGGAAGAGCCAGTCCGCGTTCAGCTTCGCGACGCCCGCGAAGAAGTAGACGATCCCCAGCTGCGCGCGGAGCAAGAGGATCGCGCCGCGCGGAACGGTCGCGGGCAGAGGCTTACCCGCTCGCCGTGCGCGGAGCGCGTCGAGGGAGAGCACGTTGGCCGCCGGCGAGAAGCAGAGCAGCAGAGCCACGAGGCTGATCGCGTAGTAGTGGTTGAGGTAGGTCGCCGAATCGAGCAGCTCCACGTAGGTGAAGAGCACGAAGAACGCGATGCTCGATGCGCGATGGAAGAGACCGAGCGCGACGAGGAGCGACGCGAGCGCGAGCAGCGCGAAGTGGGCGTGTAGCATCGCCGGCGGCCACGGATGGACCCAGCCGAAGCCGTAGTAGGTGAAGTGGAACGAAGGCTGCACGTAGAGCTCGTCGATCCAGCCGTAGGCCCAGAAGCGGAGCGTGGCCGCGAGCATCAAGCCGCCGAACGCGATACGCAGCGCCGCGAGCGAGTGGCCGGGGACCTCTTCGCCCAGCCAGCTCCGGAGCCGATCGATGCGCTGCACGACGGGGCTCAGTAGGCGAGCCTGAGGCCCACGAAGATCTGTCGCGTCATGCCGGGCTGGATGCCCGCTGGCGCCCGGCTCGCGATGTAGCGCGTATCGAGCGCGTTCCTCAGATCGACGAAGAGCGTCGCCCCCCACGGCGCGTACGTGTAGCCGAGCCGCGCGTTCACGATCGCGCGCGGGCCGATGACGCCGCTCGTTCCGTCGAGCGAGGGATCGATCGTCTCGTACGGATCGGCGTACTGTGCGCTGACGTAGTCGACCGAGGCCTGCGCCTCGATACCGATCGGGTGCGCGAAGTCGATGCGCGTCGAGAGCGTGTGCGGCGCGACGTAGGGCACGAAGTTGCCGGAGATCCCCGCGGCCCAGCCGGGGCCGAAGCGCGAGTCGGCGTACGTGTACGAGAAGGTGACGGGAAGCTCGAAGCCCCAGCTCGCGGCGGACGCGACGTCGAAGCGCGTGCTCAGCTCGATGCCGTAGCTCGTCGAGCTTCCAGCGCTCGCGAGACCGCCGGCCGCGGTCGAGCTCGCCTCCGTCGGGGCGAGGACCTGGTTCTCGTACGCGACGTAGAACGCGGTGGCCTCGTAGCGGAGCCAGGTCGACGGCTGGCCACGGAGGCCCCACTCGAAGTTCCACGCGTACTCGGGCTGGAGCTGGACGTCTCGACCGTAGCCGAGGACGGCGTCGCGCACGCCGGGCGGGACGAACCCGCGGTGCACGCCGCCGTAGGCGATCAGCGCGTCGTCGAAGCGGATCGTGGCGCTCACGCCGGGGATGACGGCCACGAGGTTTCCCTGCGCGCTCTGCGCGGGATCGAAGGTCTCGCTCGTCGGAGGGACATAGGCGCCGTCGATGATCCCGCCGGCGGTGGTGATCGCCTGCGTCGCGCGGATGGACGACCACATGCTCTCGATCCGGATCCCGGGCGCGATCTCGAGGCGCCGATCGAACAGCTCGAACGTCGGCCGCAGGTACGCGGCGAGCGCCATCACGCTTCGCGACTGTGATGCGAGCAGGCTGCCGCTGCGCGCCGTCGGCGAGCTGCCGGCGAGGTCGGTGTCGCGCCCCTCTTCGTAGTGGAGGCGCACGCCGCCCACGATCTCGCCCGAGAGCTCCCCGAGATCGTAGTGCGCGGTCACGCGCGGCTCGATCCCGGCGACGGTGTAGAGGCGGAGCCGCCCGACGTTGCTGTCGAGGAAGAACACGGAGGTGCCGAGGTCGTCGGCGGGCGTGGCGGCGCTTGGATCGAGCGTGCGGCCGAGGCCGTCGACGAACCGATCGACCGGCGCGCCCGTGGCCGAGCGCCGGAGGAAGTCCTGCCGCCACCAGTCGCGCGTCGTCACGTTGAAGTAGCCCGTGGTCGCGAGCGACACGTCGTCCGAGATCTCGATCTGGTGCGTGAGCTGCGCGGCGTAGCGGCGGATCGGAAAGCGATCGTTCGACGCGAAGTTGTCGAGGTTGCCGCTGTCGAACTGCGTGGTCGTCAGCCCGAGCTGGGTCGACGCGCTGTTCTCGTCGTAGAGCTGGAGCTTCAGGCGCAGCTCACCCGCGTCGTGGAGATCGAGCGAGAGGCGCGCCATCACGTCCGTCTGCTCGAGCTCCAGGTGGCGCGGCCCCTGGAAGCGCTGGTGCATCGCGGTGACGAGGACGCCGAGGTCGCCGATGGTCGTGCCGCCGGTGACGAAGCCGAAGTAATAGTCGTCGGTGCCGACGCGCGCCTCGCCGGTGAGCCTCAGCTCGGTGGGCGGCTCGAGCGTGAGGAAGTTGACCACCCCGCCGATCGTGCGCGGGCCGTAGAGGATCGAGGCTGCGCCGCGGATGACCTCGACCGAGCGCATGCGCTCGATCCGCGGCGCCACGTAGAGCTCGGGGTAGTCGTACGGCATCATCTGCGTCGGCACGCCGTCCTCGAGCACGAGCACGTTCCGGCTGCGGTCGGACGAGAGCCCGCGGAAGCCGATGTTTGGACGAAGGCCCATGCCTTCCTCGTCGCGCACGCTCACACCGGGGACGCGGCGCAGCACGTCGGTCACGCTGAGCGGCTGCTGGCGCCGGAGCTCCGTCTCGTCGACACGGAACGCGACGACCGGCGCTGCGTCGGGATCGGGAAGGCGCGTCCCGTAGACCACGACGTCGCGCGTGTGGAGGTCGCGCGACTCGTCGTCGTCGTCGTCCTCGTCCTCGTCAGCGGGGTCTTCTCCCTCGCTCGGATCGCGCTCCTCGGGCGTCTCTTCGCTCTGCGCGCTGCCGATCCGAGGGACGGAGAGCGAGACGAGGAGCGCCGCGGCGCTCACGAGGACGACGCGCTGCACGCGATCAGTCGCCGTCGTTGGGGTTGAACATGACGCTCACGGCGAGCGCGTTGGAGGCTTCGTTGGCGATCGTCCGGATGAGCTCCGAGAGGCGCTCGTAGGCCGCGTCTCCGGCGATGTGATCGGTGCCGAGGACGTAGGTGTCGAAGGGCTCGGGAACGGTCTCCAGGGCAGCGCGGCTCGCGTCGAACTGCGCGAGGATGGTGTCGGCCAGGTCGGGACGACGGGACCGCAGGTACCCATCGAAGCTGTGCGGTGTGGTCGCCCAGACAGCGTGCGCGCCCTCGAGGTTCGCCAGCATCGCCTCGACGGAAGCGTGTCCGTACGGTGACTCGATGGAGTCGGGCTGCGGCGCGCCGTCCGAGTGCCCGAGCGGAACGCCGAGCTTGGCGAGCTTCGTAGCCTCCAGCTGGTTCAGCACCTGCGTGATGACCGTCGAGACCGCGGAGAGCTGCGCGAGATAGGTCTCGTTGCCGGGCTCGCCCGCCGTCGCGAGGATGCCGACGTAGTCTCCGCCTGCCGGGCTCCACGCCAGGACGATGGCGGAGCTGGTCCGCGCGACGTGGTCC
Organism: Polyangiales bacterium; assembly: GCA_038252025.1. Taxonomy (GTDB): domain Bacteria; phylum Myxococcota_A; class Polyangia; order Polyangiales; family Sandaracinaceae; genus JBBSAT01. The sequence continues at coordinate 4,551 of JBBSAT010000139.1, forward strand.
GCGAGCGCCACGAGGTAGTCGCAGCGGCGAGTGTCCGTGAGCGCCGCCAGCACCATCGCGTTGTCCTCCGGTGCGAAGAGGAGGTACTCGATGGCGAAGACGCCCTTGCCGCCCGCGCCGAGCGTGTCGATCCACGAAGCCGTGATCGGGTCCGCGGCGGCGAGGTTCGCTTCGATCGTCGCTGGCCGCGTGGGCCAGAACGCCATCTCCGGACCGTAGTTCATGTCGCGCGTCGGCCCGAACTGGTAGGCGCCCGTCCGTTCCCAGTCGAGGAACGTCACGCGCCACGCATCTCGCGCGCCCGAGAGCGTGCCGAGCGAGGGTGCGCCGCAGAGCGCGCGGGTCTGCGTCGCCAGGATCGCCGCGTCGGCCTCGACCGCTTCGTAGCCGGGCAGGATCACCACCTCGGCGGTCTCGCGCAGCATCGCCGCGCGGTCGTACGGAGGCGACGACGGGGTGTCGCAGCCGTGAAAGCCCGCGAGGGCCGCGGCGGTGAGCAGGACGCACGAGAGGAGGCTGGTGTGGCGACGGGTCATGAGGGGCTCCGCGGCGAGCGACGGGTTCAGAGCGAGTCGAGGAAGCGGAGGAGGGCGGCGCGTTCGTCCGCGCTCATCGCACGGAAGGCCTCGCGGGCCGCTTCGCCCTCGCCCGCGTGCCAGAGGATCGCCTCGGCGAAGCCGCGCGCGCGTCCGTCGTGCATGAGGAACTGGTGACGGTTCACGGTCTCGAGGAGGCCGATTCCCCAGAGCGGCGGCGTTCGCCATTCGGTGCCCGTGGCCTCGTAGTCGGGGCGATGATCGGCGAGCTCTTCGCCCATGTCGTGGAGCAAGACGTCCGTGTACGGCCAGATGCGCTGGTGAGCGAGCGCGTCGATCGTGTCGTCGCCCGTCGTGTACGAGGGGACGTGACAGTCCGCGCAGCCGGCGCTGCGAAACAGAGCGCGCCCGCGGAGCACGGTCGCGTCGGTGAAGTCGCGGCGCGCCGGTACGGCGAGCGTCTGACCGTAGAAGACGACGAACGCGAGGAGGTCGTCGTCGAGCTCGGGGTCGCCGCCAGACGTCGACGCGAGGCACTCGACCTCGGCGCTCGAGCAGTTCTGCGTCGGGTTCATCGTCGTGCTGATCCCGATGTCGCCGAGGAACGCGCCGGCGGTCTGCGCGCGGAGGTCTGGCTGGTTGGCCTTCCAGCCGAAGCGGCCGAGGACCGTCGCGCCGGCCTCTGCGCTCCAGACGCGGTTGGGACGGCCCGAGATGCCGTCGCCGTCGAGGTCGTCGGGGTCGGCGTGTGCGAGCAGGTCGTCCTCCGCGATCGCCTCGAGGAGACCGAGACCGTAGACCGCGGGCGCGACGCGGACGGACATCATCACGTCGGCGGACAAGGGCCCGTAGCCGAGCGAGACGATCTCGATCGTCGGCCGGCGGAGGGAGTAGGGCGCGCCGTCCTCGTAGGCGCCGGGGATCTCGGTCCACGTGACCTGCGTGACCGCTTCGGCCGGCACGCCGGGGATCGCACGCGGCTGGAGCTGCCCGCCGTAGATCGGATCACCGAGCGGTCCGCCGTGCTCGTCGGCGCCCGGAACGCTCAGGCGGATGAGCATGGAGAGCATCTCTTCGCCCTCGGCGGGCGGCTCGCCGCGACCATCCTTGAAGTGGCAGGAGCCACAAGAGAGCGCGTTGTAGACCGGGCCGAGCCCGTCGTGAGTCTCGGTGGAGGAGGGCGCGATCACCCAGTTGTCGCCGAAGAAGTTGTTGCCGACGAGGAAGTCCTGTCGCGCGTCGAAGTCGAGGTTCCGCGCGGAGTAGCCGTACGCCTCGCGCGTCGTGTCGAAGACGGTCGTGTCGCCGCCGGAGAGCTCCTCGGACGGATCGGGCGCGTCGCCGGGAAGGGCGGGCGCACAGCTGGTGAGGACGCCGAGCGCGGCGCACAAGGGAGCTCGAAGGCGCATTCCTCAGTCCTCCAGGTTCACGACGACGCCGAGGACGCGGGCGATCTCGCTGATGGTATCCGTCTGGCGGTGGAGCGCGTTGATCGCCGCGAGGATGGCCACGCGGCCCGGCGCGCTGTCGGCGCCGAGGATCGCCTGATCGAAGGGACCGGGGATCGCCTGGATCGCGTCGAGCGATGCCCAGAGCTCCGCGCGGAAGCGGGTGTCGAGCGCTGGGTCGCGAGCGCGTACGAGATCGGAGAGGCTCGCGCCGCTCACCATCGTGCCGTCGGTCCGCACGTAGCGCCCGAGGTAGACGTTCTGGATGCCGAGCGCGTCGTGGTACTGGTCCTGAAGCGTCGTGTCGCTGAAGCAGGAGTGCTCGTCGTTCTGGTCCTTCGTGTTGTACGCCACGCCCATTCGCTGGCCGGCGAGCTCACCGCCGGAGAGCCTGCCCATACCGACGATGATGCGGCGCACGCCCTCGCGCGGCGGCAGGGCCACGAACTCGGCGCGGTAGTTCTCCGCCACGCCGGGCGCCCACGCGTCCCTCACGAACACGAGGTCTTCGCCGAGCGCCACCGCTGCGGCGCCGAGATAGAGACGCCTGCGATCCTGATTCATCCCCGCGGCGTCTCCGATTACGTAGTCGGTGAACGGGCGGTCGCCGCTGCCCGTCGCGGAGAGGTCCTGGCCCCAGAGCAGGAACTCGATCGCGTGGTAGCCGAGCGAGAGGTTCTCCTCGCTGCCGACCTCGTTCAAGCTCGCGATGGCCTGCTCGGTGACCTCTGGGAGCAACGTCGGGTCGTTGACGAGCCCGCCGTAGCTCGGCACGCCGCCGGCGCCGAGCACGTAGTCGACGTAGGCCTCGTCGAGGGGCCACGCGTTGATGCGGCCCTCCGGGCCGGTGTCCGGGTCGTCGATGGGACCGCCGTAGAAACGCGCGGCCTCGCTCTGCAGGTACGCGGGGCGGCTCGCGATCCAGGCCTCGCGTGCGCTCTCGAGCAGAGCCTGGTCTGCGGTGCCCGTCGTGATCGGGGCGAGCGCTCCCTGGAGATCGTCCACGCCGGTGACGGCGTCGGAGTATTCCGCGAAGAGCATCTCGGCGTAGTTCGCGAGCACCGGCGGAGCGTCGGTGAGGGGGTCGACCGGGGCGGGATGGCTACAGGCAGCGAGCGGGAGGCAAGCCAAGGCTCGGATCACGAAGCGGTGCATGGTTCCCCTTGCCGAGACCCAAAGTTGATTCTGAGTCTCATTGCGGTGACTTTGACTATGACTCTCATCTAGCTCGCGATGCAAGCACGGACCGCGGGGCGAGCCCAGGGTCGGGTGCGGGGGCTCACGGGCGGGCGCGCGGTGCGCCAGGCCTACGTGCAGACCGACGAGCCCGAGTCGGTGGCGGAGCACGCGAGGCTCGGCGCGCAGGGGTGGACGTCGGTGCACGCCGATCCGAGCCTCCGGCGGCACAATCCTCCTCCGACGTCGACGCAGACCTCGGTGGATGCGCACGGTGCGTCGTTTCCGACGGTGCACGCTTGCTCACAGAGCGCGAGGTCGGGAGAGCAGACGGTCCCAGGCTCGCACGCGAGCGGGCCGGTGCAGGCCGTCGCATAGGGCGTGTGACCGCCGACGTAGCAGACCGACGCGCCCTCGATCGCGAGGCAGGCCGCTCCCTCCGCGCAGAGGCGCTCGGGTGTCCCCACGTCCGCGGTCGTCCCGCACGGGCTCATGCAGAGCAAGACGCCTGCGCGATCGGATTCGGCGCAGACGAGCGTCATGGCGCAGGGCTGCACGTCGCTGCACGAGACGCCGACGGGATTGCCCGCGCAGCCGAAGAGCGAGCACGAAAGGAGTGCGATGGAGACGAAGCGCACCTCCCTCCGACGCTAACACGGCCCCATGCTACGCACGACGCGATGAGCGAGCGCAGAGTCATCATCGCCGGCGGCGGCATCGCTGGGCTGAGCGCGGCCACCGTCCTCGCCGAGCGCGGCGTCGAGGTGATGATCCTCGAGCGCGAGAGCTTCCTCGGCGGGCGCGCGGGGAGCTGGGAGGACCGGCTCGCCGACGGCACTTCGTTCCAGATGGAGCGTGGCTTCCACGCCTTCTTTCGGCAGTACCACAACCTCCGCGCGCTCCTCGGTCGCGTGGACCCGACGCTCTCCTCGTTGCGACCCCTCCGCGACTATCCGCTGCTCGGGCCGGGCGGCGCGATGGAGAGCTTCGCCGATCTGCCGAAGCGAACACCGCTCAACGTGATGGAGCTCGTTCGCCGGACGCCGACGATCGGTCTTCGCGAGCTGCTCGGCGTGAACCTCGGGCCGACGTCCGCGATGCTCGCGTTCGATCCGAGGAAGACGTACGCGCGCTGGGATGACGTCACGGCCCGCGCCTACCTCGACTCGCTGGGCTTTCCGGACGACGCGCGCCACATGCTCTTCGATGTGTTCGCGCACTCGTTCTTCAACCCGGAGGAGCACTACTCGGCGGGCGAGCTCCTCGCGATGTTCCACTTCTACTTCCTCGGAAATCCGGAGGGCCTCGTCTTCGACGTGATGCGCGAGCCGTTCGGGAAGGCCTTCTTCGATCCGCTCGGTGAGTACCTGCGGGCGCGCGGCGCGAAGATCCGTCACGGCGCCAGCGTGGTGCGCTTCGAGCGAGCCACACGGAAGGTCACGGTGGAGCTCGCCGAGGGCGAGCGCGTGGAAGGCGACGCGCTGGTGCTCGCGCTGGCGGTCCCCGCGCTGAAAGAGGTCGTCGCGCGCTCGTCCGGTGTGCCGGGCCGCCTCAGCCGGCAGGTCGCGACGCTCGAGACGACGTGGCCCTTCGCCGTGCTCCGGCTCTTTCTCGACCGTGCGCCGAGAGAGGATCGCGCGCCGTTCGCGGGGACGACGGGCCTCGGCATCATCGACAACATCTCGATCTACGAGAAGCTCGAGACGGAGAGCCGCGCGTGGGCGGACCGCACCGGGGGCTCGGTCGTCGAGCTGCACGCATATGCCGTCGATCCGAGCCGCATGGAGGCGAGCGTGCGCGAAGAGCTCCTCGAGGGAATGTGGCGCGCGTATCCCGAGACGCGGGAAGCGAAGATCATCGAGGAGCGACTGCTCCTCCGGCGCGACTGTCCGGCGTTCGAGCCCGGTAGCCACGCGATGAGGCCGAGGCCGCGCACCGACGCCGCCGAGCTCGTCCTGGCGGGTGACTTCGTGAAGCTTCCGTTCGCGAGCGCGCTGATGGAGCGCGCGACGGTGAGCGGGATCATGGCGGCGAACGCGCTGCTCGAGGAGCGCGGCCTCGCGCCGGAGCCGATCCGGCGCTCGGGCCCTTCGCGCGGGATGTTCGCGTCGGTGCCCCGCATCCACGCGGTGAGCCGCTGAACGACGCCAGCGCGTCTGCGATCAAGACCGGAGCCAGAGCTTTCGCGAGCGGAGGACCTCGGCGAAGACCTCGCCGCGCGGGACTGCGTTCATCACGCTGACGTAGTCGGCCGCGCTCGCCTCCTCCGAGAGGAAGCGGGCGAGCCGGTGCGCCGGCGTTCGCGAGAACAAAGAGAGAAAGATGCGCTCCGCGTCGTGGGGCCAGCGCGCGAGGTAAGAGAGGAACACGCAGTCGAAGAAGAGCGGCGTCTGCGCGCGTGACGCGGGCAGGCTCGGGGGCGTCGAGCGCGTGTCCCAGCGCGAGAGCGCATCGCCGATCGCGTCGGCCTCGCGCTGCATGAACGAGAAGGCGTAGCCCGTGCTCGGCTTCGCGGCGCCGCCCGCGATCCCGACGCGCACCACGCGACCCTTGCCGCGATCGACCGCTGCGCTCGTCATCGGGATCCGGCCTGACTCGCGGTGCGTGATCTCGACGGCGCCGGCCCCGCGCGCCTCGAGGTAGCCGAGCGCGGTCGCCTCGTAGTCCGCGAGGTCACGCGGGCTCTCGCCGAAGTACGTGTCCTCGACGAGCGCCTCGTGCGGCGACGTCGGCAGCACGTAGACGAAGTGCGGCCCGGCCTCCTGCGAGACGCGGAAGTCCATCAGCGTCGCCACCGCGGGCTCGAAGATCGGTCGCTCGACCTTCACCTCGATGCCGCCGAAGTGCTGGAGCCACCGAACGTCCTGGGCGATCTCGGCTCGCGCCTCGATCTTGCCGCGCGCATCGAGGACGAGCGCCGCGCGAACGACGCCGCGGTCGGTCTCCACCTCGGCATGCCCGCCGCGATCGACGATGGAGCGCGTGTCGAGCCCGAGCTCGAGCCGCACGTCGCTCTTGCCGAGCAAGGAGAGCGCGCTCGCGTAGAAGCGATCGGCCGGCATGCACTGGTAGGGGTGAGACTCGGTGCTCTTCGCGACGCGCGCGTGCCGCCCCTGCACGTCGATCGCGCGGTAGCTGCGCGCCACGGCGGCCTCGAAGGGGTGCGCGCGGTTCCGGAAGAACGAGAACGTGCGGTCTCTCGCGTAGCCCTCACGACGATCGAGCACGAGCACGCGCAAGGGCGTGCGAGCGAGGCGTACGGCGATCGAGAGGCCCGATGCGCCAGCGCCGACGATCGCGACGTCGGCATCGAGCGAGTCGCTCACGCCGGGCTCCGCGTCACTCGCCCGAGAGCGCGCGCGCGGTCTCGACCCAGCGGAGCTTCTTGAGCTTGTCGACCGGCATCGAGAGGTGGGCAGCGATGCGGGCGAGATCCGGGTCCGAGAGCGCCGCGACAGCAGCGATCGTCGTGATCCCGAGCTCCGTCAGCGCCTTCTGGTACTTCGGGCCCACGCCCTTGATCTTGCGGAGCTCCGACTCGGTCGGCTTCTTCGGCGCGGCCTCTTTCAGAGCGGCCTCCCTCAGGGCAGCTTCTTTCAGAGCAGCGTCGAGGCGCCCCTCGAGACGCTCCTCCATCTCGCCGAGCATGCTGGCGAGCTTCCGGTCGAGGTCCGCCTGGGCGCTCGCGTGATCGCGCTCGATGCGCGCGATGCGAAGATCGAAGCCCTCCGTCATGCGGCGCAGCTCGACGAGGCGTGCGTCGCTCTCGACCGCGCCGAGGCGTGCCTCGAAGCTCTCGATGCGTGCTCTCCGCGCCTCGAACCTGCGCGCGTGCTCGCCGAGCTCCTGCCGGATGGTCGCGAGGGTGGTCTTGAGCGGCCCCGCGATCTCGGTCGCGTCCACCGCGGGCGCCGCGGGCGCCGCGATCACGGTCGGCGATGGCGCAGGAGCCACGCTGCGAGGGAGGACCTCGACGTGCGCGACGCGAACCTCGAGCGCCTCTGCGGCGGTGAGCGCATCTCGGAGGCTCGACTCGGCGTCCGCGAGGCGAGGCTCGAGCTGGTCGAGCCGGGCGTTCGCGCGGTTGGCGTCGCCTTCGATGCGCGACGCGATCGAGCGAGTCGCAGCGGAGTGAACCTCGACCTTCGCGATCCGCTCGCGAAGAGGCTCCGCTCCCGGATCGCTCACGCGACCCAGCGCGGGCGGCGGCGCGCTCGGCCGCGGGATCAGCATCGCCGCGACGGCAGGACCGTTCGGCGGCTCGGGCGGGATCGCCGAGGTGCTCTCGGGCTGCGCCGCGGCCTGGACGACGGGCGCCGCGAGTGGCGCGGGCGGCGGCGCGGAGGGCGCCGGGCCGAAGCGAGTCGCCGTCGGCAGAAGCGGCGGGCGCGCTGCCGTCAGCTCTTGAGGCGGGGAGGAGAGCGGGCTCGAGGGAAGCGGCGGCGGCAGCGGGGCGGGAGCCGGCGGCATCGGCGTCGCGGTGCGCGAACGCGTCGCGAAGTTCGTCGTCGTGGGGATCGAGCCGGTCGCTCCGAGCGTGCGCCGCGGCATCGCGGCCATCGGTCTCGGGCCGGGGGCGGGCGCTGCGCTGGGAGGAGTGCTGGCCGTCGGCACGCGCAGGTGCGGATCGGTCTGCTCTTCTTCGTCCTTGAGTTCGAACTCTGAGGTGGGCGGCTCGGAAGACACGGCGGGGCGCATCCTAGCAAGAACGCGCTAAGAACGAACGTGATCAAAGAAACTGCCTGGATCCGTCGAGCGTTTCTCGGCGTCGTGATCGCCTTCAGCCTGGGCTGCGGCTCTGGCTGCGGATCACAGCAAGGCGAGAGCGCCGCGCACCCCGAGCCGGTGGTCGCGCCGGCTCCGGACCCGATCGTGAGCGACCCGGGCGAGGCAGCGACGGAGGCGACGATCGTGGTGGGCACGGACGCCTGCAACACCGACGCGGACTGCGTTCCTTCGGGGTGCTGTCACCCGACCGCGTGCGGCTCGCGGGCGCACCAGCCCGCCTGCGGCGACGCTGTCTGCACGAGCGAGTGCCGCTACGGAACCCTGGACTGCGGCGGGGCGTGCCTCTGTCAGGGCGGGCTCTGCGCGGCCCGGCTGTCCGTGCCTCCAGTCATCGAGGGGATGGACGAGGTTCACTGAAGGTCTGACCAAATACTTTGGTCAGACCCCTTCGACTGAGAGAAATTCCCAGCGCTTCACGCTGGGACAGGACAAGGCGCGACCATCGTTGGTCACGCCTCGAGCTCGGGCGAGCAACCGCTCGAACCGCATCGCGCTCAGCGCCACCGCGTCAGGATCGTCTCGCGAGAGAACAGTCGCGATGCGAGGGCGAGCAGGCCGATGTTCGCCAGCAGCAACGCGGCTGCGGAGTAGAACACCCAGATCGCATTGATCGTCACGGCGCCGAGCAGCGCCGAGATGCCCATCCCGAGCAGCGGGATGACGAGGAAGCCCGCGAGCCCCTGTGCCGTGCGCGGGTCGTTCACCCGCGAGGAGACGACGATGCTCGTCAGCGCCGAGGTCATGGCCACCAGCGGCGTGAGCATCGTGAAGGCCAGCGGCCAGACCGCGCGCGTCGCCGACGCGAAGACGATCGGCGGGCTCATCTCGTGGAAGCCGTAGAGCGTCGCGCCGTACGCGATCCAGGTGAGGATCACCCCAGGCACGATCGAGACGACCGTCTTCCCGAAGAGGAGATCGCTCGTCGCGATCGGAGTCGCGAGCAGCGGCTCGAGCGTGCGCTCGACCTTCTCATTGATGACGGTGTGCGAGGCGATGGTCGAGGGAAGTGCCGTTGCGACGATGAGGAGCATCGTCAAGAACTGCTCGTTGATCAGCACGAGCACCGCGGTCTTGGGATCGAGCCCGTCCGCCGCGAACCGCTCGAGGAGCTCCGGCATCGTCGTGTCGAAGCGGAACGCGGCATCCGGCGTCTGCAGGATCGCGTGCTCGGTCAGCAGCGAGACCGCGACGAGCACGCTGGGCACGATCGTCATGGTCATGAAGATCGCGCGGCTCCGGAGCAGCTCGGCGGTCTCCCGGCGGACGACGGCGCGGATGTGAGCGATGTTCACGCGCTCTCCTCGGGGGCTCGCGCGTCCTCTCTCACGAGATCGAGGTAGACGTCTTCGAGCGCTCGGCTCTCTTCTACGGCGGTGATCACGTCGGCGCCGGCCTCGACCAGCACGCGGATGAGGATGGGGTTGTGCTCTTCCGGGCTCTCGAGCGACACGCGGAGCGCGCACCCCTCGACGACGACGTCCTTCGCGAAAGCCAGCGCGCGGACTCGCTCGGCGTGCGGCGAAGCGTCGGCCGTCAGCGTCACCCGCGTCGCTCGCCCGTAGAGGCGGTGCCGCAGCTCCTTGGGCGTCCCCACGTGCACGAGCTTGCCGCGGCGAAGAACGCCGATCCGGTGCGAGAGCCGGTCGGCCTCGTCGAGGTTGTGCGTGCAGAGGACGATCGTGCGCCCCTCGTCCCGCAGCTCGGAGATGAGCGCGCGAACGGTCTTGGCCGACTCGGGATCGAGCGCCGAGGTGGGCTCGTCGAGGAAGAGCACCTTCGGGTCGTGGAGGATCGCCCGTGCGATGGCGAGCTTCTGCCGCATGCCCTTCGAGAACGCGCCCGAGGCCTCGCGGCGTCTCTCCCAGAGACCGAGCCGACGGAGGATCGCCTCGATCTTCACCATCGGGCTCGAGATGCCGTAGACGCGCGCATAGAAGAGCAGGTTCTCGATCGCGTCGAGCCGTACGTAGAGCCCAGGCGTCTCGGTCAGCAGGCCGATGAGACCGCGGACGCGCTCGGGATGCGCCACGACGTCGACGCCCGCGATGTGCGCGCGACCGCTCGTCGGCGCGACGAGCCCGGTGAGCAGACGGATGGCGGTCGTCTTTCCTGCGCCGTTCGGCCCGAGCAGCCCGAAGACCTCGCCCTCCGCGATGTCGAGATCGAGCCCGTCGAGCGCGAGCCAGTCGCCGAACCGCTTGCTGAGATTCTCCGCGCGGATCACGGCGCTGCCTCGCCGGAATCGCCGCTCTCGCAGCGCGCGCCCCAGGCGCTCTCGCAGCGCCCCTGACCCTCGAGCCCGCACGCCTGTTCGTACGCGGTGCGCGCCTGCGTGCAGCAGCCGAGCGAGACGAGCGCGCCGCTCTCGGCGACCAGGTGCGGCGTGCTCATCGGGTCGTGCATGCAGCCGCCGTGCAGGCGCGACAACTCCCCGGTGAGCTCGGCGCATTCCACGCCGCACTGTACCCGCACCTCGCGCCCGCCGATCCGGACGGCGATGGGCTCCTGCCGCGGGCCGTCGACGCGTCGGGACGAACCGGCGTCCGGCTCGGCGTCGGGGCCTCCGCAGGCCACGGCGAGGACGGTGAGGTAGGTCAGGATGGCTCGCACACGCTCGTCAGCCGACCTTCTTGTCCTTCAGCTTCAGGAGCACCATCGTCATGCTCACGCAGGCGACAGCGATCCAGCCGGTGCCGACCCAGGCGTAGATGAGCGGGGCGTGGAGGTTGGGCATGAAGCCAGGCAGGTTCTCCATGTAGCGCTCGACCTGACAGGTCACGAGGTGGCCTCGCGCGCGTAGGTCGATGTTCACGAGCGCCTCGAGGGCGTAGCGCGTGGTGGTGAACCAGCTGACGAACCACGTGAAGCCGACCAGCCGCGTGATCGAGCCCGCGAAGAGCAGCTGCGGGATGACGAGGAAATTGATGCCCCAGAGCGCCGAGACGGGGTTGCGCACCGCGGCCGAGAGCGCGAGCCCGGTCGCGCTCGCCGTCGACGTCACCATCACGCCGATGATCCAGTAGAGCAGCGGGTTGCCGTGCAATTTCAGGAGCGGCAGCGCGACGATCAGGTTGAGCGTCACGACGATCGCGCCGAGCCCGCAGAGCACGGTGAAGCGCGAGAGCACGTAGGGGATGATGTTCAGCCCGGCGAGACGCTCACGCTCGTAGATCGTCCGCTCGCTCACGAGCACGTTCGAGCTCGCGATGATCATCGGAAGGAAGAGCGCCATCAGGATGGCGAGCAGACCCGTCCGCGGATCGCGTATGCGGGAGTCGTGATAGAGCGTCCGCTCGACGGGCGTCGCTTCCTCCCAGAGATCCGAGGGCTGCCGCGTGGGCATGCGGATGCCGGTTCGCGGATCGGTCTGCATCGGGATACGGCCGCGTAGCTCCTCGGCGACCGTGCCCGAGTCGCAGGAGAAGAGAGCCTCAGCGGGCTCGTTGCAGTACTCGACGCGGTCGTTCGTGTCCGTGCAGCCGAAGGTCCCGACGCGGAAGCTCGCCGAGCCGCTCGTCGTCAGCCCGATCAGGAGCCCGAGGAGCGGCGCCTGCAAGAGCAAGAGGACGAGCGCCGTGCGGTTCCGGAGCGTGAGCTTGATGGCGCGCGAGAGCAGGACCGGGAACTGCCGGAACGAGCTCCGACCCCGCGCCTTCGGAGGCGGGCCCTGGTTCGATGCGTCGGTGCCTGGAGCGCGCTGCGTGACGAAGCGCTGGAACGTCCCCGTCTGCTCGAAGCGCGCCCGCCAGATGTCGGCGGACTCCTGCTCGACGTGGTCGAACATCTCGCGGGGCTTGTGCGGCTGCGCGCCGAAGAACGTGTAGCTGTCGGGCGAGGGCGGCCCGTAGAAGAGCAGCTTGCCGCCGCGCCCGAGGATCGCGACGGAGTCGAACTTCTCGTACTCCTGATAGTCGGGCTGGTGGATCGTGATGACGATCGTCCGTCCGTCGTCGGCGAGCCGGCGAAGCGTCGCGACCACGTCGGCAGCGTCCGTCCACGAGAGGCCGCTCGTCGGCTCGTCGAGGATGAGCAGCGAGGGATCGGTGACGAGCTCGACGGCGAGGTTCACGCGGCGACGCTGACCGCCCGAGAGCACCTTCTCCTCGGCGCTGCCGATCTGGAGGTCGCGCTGGTCCCAGAGGCCGACCTGCTTGAGCGTCTTCTCGATCGCGTCGTCGAGATCCTTCTGCGTCATCGGCGGAAGGCGGAGCTTGCATGCGTACTCGCACGCCTCGCGCACGGTGAGCTGCGGGTGGACGATGTCGTCCTGCGGCACGTAGCCGACGTTCGTCCGGAACGACTCGTACTGCTGGTAGAGCGGGCGGCCGTTGAGGAGCACGCCGCCGTTGGTGGGGCGCAGGAGGCCGAGCACGGCCATGAGCAGCGTGCTCTTGCCGGCGCCCGAGGGCCCGAGCATGCCGACCATCTCGCCGGCGAAGATCGACATGGTCACGCGGTCGAGGAGCGCCCGCGGCTTGCCCGAGCCGCGATCGGTGACCGTGAGCCCGACGTTCTGCAGGTCGAGCCGGACCTTCGCGCGACCCGCGCTCGCGATGCGCCCGCCCTCGCCGAGGACGATCGCGACGCCGCCGATGGCGACGCGCTGGCCGGGCCTCGCGATCTTGCCGCGCGCGTCGACGCGCTCTCCGTCGACGAAGGTGCCGTTCGTCGAGCCGAGATCCTGGACGAGGACGGTGCCGTCGGCCTGGCGCGTGAGCTGGGCGTGGCGCGTCGAGACGCTCGGGTGGGCGAGGACGAGGTCGTTGTCCTGCGCTCGGCCGATCCGGATGATCGGCCGGTCGAGCGCGACGGCTTGCGCTGCGACGTTCGCGAGGAAGGCGCTTCCGCCGCCGCTCGCTTCGTCGAGCAAGCGAACGATCAGCGGGACGGGCATCGGGAAGGCACCCAGCAAGAGCAGCGCGTTCGGAGGGACGCGCGCCTCGCTCACGCGATAGCTCGCGTTGTCGACGAACGTGCCCTGTGGGCCGCCGAGATCCTTGACGATGAGACCGCCCTCGGGCGTCTCCGTCAGCTGCGCGTGCTGCGGCGCGATGTCCGGATAGTCGACGACGATGTCGCACTCGGGCGCACGTCCGAGGACGATCGGCTGGCCCTTCGGCGGGCGCTTCATCACGCGGACGACGAGACCGGCGATGCGCGGATCCGAGAGAGGAACGGGCGCCGAGCCGAGCCGCACGTCGTCACTGAACGTGATCGTCTGGCGTGTGATGCGCTGACCGTTGACGAACGTGCCGTTCGTCGAGCCGAGGTCCTCCACGAAGAGGCCGGGCGGGTGGACGTTCTTGCCGATCTTCGCGTGGCGCGCGGAGACGACGGCGTTGTCGATCACGAGCGTGCAGCCCGGATCGCGTCCGAGGGTGACCTCGCTCTGCGCCGACGCGAGACCGAGGCTCGCCATCGCCGCGGCGGAGTCGAGCGCCATCGTGCGCGCCGGGGCCTCCTTCACGCCGGGCGAGGACATCTGCTGCTGCGGGCGGCCGACGGCGGGCATCGCCGAGGAGATGCCGCCCGGCGACGGCTGGTCCCCGATGCGCGTCGGCGGCGGGAGTGGCTGCCCTTGCGGCGTGAGCTGCTGACCGCAGTTCATGCAGAACGGGGCGCCTTGCGGCAGCGACGTGCGGCAGCGCGGGCAGGGGAAGTTCATCGGGGCGGCGAGGATAGCGGAGAGCGCTCCGCGCCGGAAACCTGCTTTCTCGGCGTCGCTTCGCGGCCTCCGCGCATCCTCGGGCCCAGGCTCCCGCTCCCTGAGGCTCGCACGCGACCGGTTGGCGCTCTTCAGTAGTCGAAGATGTGCTCGAGCTCGACGCCCTCGTGAGCCCGCGCGCCCGCCTCCACGATGTGGAGGCCCCGCACGGCCCGTGCGAGCTCGGTGACCGGAACGTCGAAGAGCACGCGCTCACGCCCCGGCTGGGTGCCGAGCGGATCGCGTCGCAGCACGCGTCCGTCCGGCTCGTGCCCGACCGGCGCGCGCACGCTCACGAGGATTCGCCCGCTGTTCCCCGCGATCTCGCGGAAGGTCCCGCCCGCTGCCGCGACGTCGAGCGCCGCCGGCATGAACGCGTCGTAGCGCGGCAGGATGACGAGGCGCGCGCCGTCGTCGAAGCGGTCCACGACCTCCATCTCCCCGGACGAGAGCGCGAAGTCCTCGGGAAGCCCGTCGACCACGGCGCTCGTGATCGCGACGTAGGACGCGGCGTCGAACGTGGCGTGGCTGGCCGCCGAGAGGACCTGCGCGTAGCCCATCTTGAACACCAGCTCGGTCGTGAGCGCGTAGCGCCGCTCGAGCGCGCGCACTGGGCTCGACCACGTGAACGGGACCTCCGTCCACAGCCGCCTCGTCGCGTCGACGTAGTCGAACTCGTACCAGGCGGTGACGCGCAGCACTTGCTCGTACTCGCGGGCGATCTGTGCGGCGAAGCGATCCTCGGCGCTGAGGTGTCCGTCCGATTGAGGCGTGAAGACCGTCGCTGCGCTGAGGCGGCCGATCGTGGACTCGTAGGCCGAACGGATCACGTACTCGGCGGCCGTGCTGGATGCGATGACGCAGATCATCGCGTGGTAGGCCCAGTTGACCGGCTGGTCCGCCGGCACCGCCGACGCGA
>JBBSAT010000140.1:0-18996 GCA_038252025.1 Polyangiales bacterium
CCCTCGCCGGTGTTGGAGCGCCCGCCGAGGCGGTTCATCGCGATCGCGAGCGTCTCGTGCGCTTCCTTCGAGATCGAGCCGAACGACATCGCGCCCGTCTTGAAGCGCGAGAGGATCGCGTACGCCGGCTCGACCTCGTCGATCGAGATCGCATCGCCCGGAACGAGATCGAGCAGCCCGCGGAGGAACCCGCCGGCCCGCGTCTCCTCGTCGACGCGCGCGCTGAACGAGCGGAACTTCTCTCGATCCACCGAGCGCACAGCGTGCTGGAGGAGAGAGAGCGTGAGCGGGTTCCACGCGTGGTGCTCGCCCTCGCGCCGGTAGCGATACTGGCCGCCCACGGGCAGCGTCTCCGCGTCCTGCGCGATGGGAAGCGCGCGCTTCTCGTGCGCAGTCCGATGCCGAGTCAGCGCCTCGCCGGCGAGATCGTCGAGGCTGAGCCCGGGCACGTGCGCGGGCGTGCCGCCGAAGAAACGGGCGACGAGCCCTTCGTCGAGCCCGAGGCACTCGAAGATCTGCGCGCCTCGGTAGGACTGGATCGTCGAGATCCCCATCTTCGACATGACCTTCAGCAGGCCCTTCTCGATGGCCTTCACGAACTTCGCCTGCGCCGACGCGACGTCCAGCGCGAGCTCGCCCTCGGCGACGAGCATGTCGATCGCATCGAGCGCGAGGTACGGGTTCACGGCGCCCGCGCCGTAGCCGACGAGCAGCGCGAAGTGCATGACCTCGCGGGGCTCTCCAGACTCCACGACCAGGCCGCAGCGCTGCCGGAGCCCTGATGCGAGCAGCCCCTGATGGACGGCCGCGACCGCGAGCAGCGACGGCACCGGCATCTCGCCCGAGTGACCGCCGCGATCGGAGATGACGAGGATGGTCGCGCCGCCGCGGACCGCCGCGCAGGCTCGCTCGCCGATCGCATCGAGGGCAGCGCCGAGATCGCAGCGCCCGCCCACGATCCTGGCGAGGCTCGTGACCGTCGCCGTCCGCAGGCCGACCCGATCGAGCGCGCGGATCCGCGCGAGCTCGTCGTTGGTGAGCACGGGCGAGTCGAGCTGGAGCTTGCGGACGTGGCCGGGGCTCTCCTCGAAGAGGTTCGACTCGGGCCCGATCGTCTGCACGAGCGACATCACGAGCGCCTCGCGGATCGGATCGATCGGCGGGTTCGTGACCTGCGCGAAGAGCTGCCGGAAGTAAGAGAAGACCAGCTGCGGGCTCTCGGAGAGCGCGGCGAAGGGCGTGTCGTTGCCCATCGATCCGATCGGCTCTTCGCCCGTGCTCGCCATCGGAAGGAGCACGTCCCGCAGATCTTCGCGGCTGTAGCCGAAGGCTCGCAGCGCCGTCGCGCGCGCCTTCCTGTCGAGCGGAGGAAGGCCGGCCCGCTCCGGGAGGGTCGCGAGCCGCACGAGGTTCTCGTCGATCCAGCGGCGATACGGCCGGCGGCGCGCCATCTCGCGCTTGAGCTCGTCGTCGTCGACGATGCAGCCCTTGCCCGTGTCGACGAGGAACATGCGGCCCGGCGTGAGGCGGTTCTTCTCGCGGATCGACTCGGCGGGCAGATCGAGGACGCCGACCTCGGACGCCATCACCACCAGCCCGTCGTGCGTGACGACGTAGCGCGCGGGCCGGAGCCCGTTCCGATCGAGCACGGCGCCGACGCGGACACCGTCCGAGAAGACGATGCACGCCGGCCCGTCCCAGGGCTCCATCGTGCACGCGTGGTACTCGTAGAAAGCGCGCCGCTCGGGGTCCATCTCCGTGTGCGACTGCCAGGCCTCCGGGATCATCATCATCACGGCGTGCGGCAGCGAGCGCCCGGTGTGCACGAGCAGCTCGAGCACGTCGTCGAACTTCGCGGAGTCGCTCCCGCGCTCGTCGATGATCGGCGAGAGCTTCTCGACGTCCTCACCGAAGGTCGGTGAGCGCAGGACGTCCTCGCGCGAGCGCATCCAGCCGACGTTGCCGCGGAGCGTGTTGATCTCGCCGTTGTGCGCGATGCGCCGATAGGGATGCGCGCGCGACCACGAGGGGAAGGTGTTGGTGCTGAAGCGCTGGTGGACGATCGCGAGCGCCGAGGCGCCGCGCGGATCGCCGAGGTCGCGATAGAAGCGCGGCAGCTGCTCGGGCGTGACGAGCCCCTTGTAGACGAGCGTGCGCGTGGAGAACGACGCGAAGTACGGGTGATCGCCGTCGCTCGCCTTGGCCCGACGCACCTCGGACTCGATGCGCTTGCGGATCACGTAGAGCTTGCGCTCGAGCGCGTGATCATCGGCCGCGAGCGTGCCGGGGCCGACGAAGATCTGCTCGATGCGCGGCTGGCTCTCGGTCGCCGAGGGCCCGAGGCAGGAGGGATCGGTCGGCACGACGCGGATCCCGAGCAGGAACTGGCCCTCGGCCTCGATCACGCTCCGCACGATCGCGCGGACGCTCTCCGCGAGCTCGGGGTCTCGAGGCAGGAAGGCCATCGCGACGCCGTAGTGACCCTCCTCGCCCAGCGAGATGCCCTCCTTCGCGCACTCCTCGGTCAGGAGCCGGTGAGGGATCTGCACGAGGATGCCGGCGCCATCACCGGTCAGGGGATCGCTCGCTGCCGCGCCGCGGTGCTCGAGGTTCTCGAGGACCGAGAGCGCGCGCTGCACCAGCTCGTGCGTGCGCCTGCCGTGCACGTCCGCGACGAAGCCGACGCCGCACGCGTCGTGCTCGTGGTCGGCGCGATAGAGGCCCTCCGCGCCAAAGCGCGCGCGCTCGCTGCTGGAGAGAGGCGCAGGGACGCCCGCCGTCGGTCGCTCGATCATGCTTCGTTCACCTTCCGGTTCTTGCGCCGCCGGGGCGCTCCCTCGTCCTCCGCAGGCGGCACCGGCAAGCGAGGCCGCTCGATCTGCGTGGCGAGCATCACCATCGTGTCGGTCCGCGCGACGCCCGCGAGCTCGCGGATGCGGCCGATGAGCGTGTGGAGCGACTCCGTGTTCTCGGTGCGCACCTTGAGCATCAGCGTGTGACGCCCGGTGACGTGGTGGCACTCGAGCACCTCGGGCATCCCGAGGACCGTCTTCTCGAACGGCACGATGCTCCGCGGATGGTCGATGCCGACGCCGATGAACGCGCCGATGTCGAGGTCGACGCCGTGGGGATCGACCTGCGCGTGGTAGCCGCGGATGACGCCCGACTCCTCGAGCTTGCGGACGCGCTCGAGGACGGCCGGCGGGGAGAGGCCGACGCGCTCACCGAGGGCCGCGAGCGACTGCTTGCAGTCCTCCATCAGGAGCTCGAGGAGCGCTCGATCGATGCGGTCGAGGGAGGACATGACCCTATGCTTCTAGGTGGGCTGACGCGGTGTGTCAAGAATATCCTTCCGCGTAGATGCTCGGAACGGAATGGACAGTCCGTCCGATGGCTTGGCCACGAATTTCATTCTGCGTTATCGATCGAACGAATCGGCTTCCTGCGAGAACTCCTGCTTTGATCATGGCCAGTTTCCCTTGCCGGCACGGCCCGAACGCCACAAGCAGCGCCCCGTGGAAGGCACCTCGAACCGTTCGCTCGCGCTCGTCGTCGGCAGCGTGTCCCTCGTCGCGGTCTCGGCGCTCGCCTGGATCCTCTACCTGCACGAGCCCGCGGGCGATCGTGGCGCGCTCGCGTTCATGCCGGCCGTGAACGCGACGTTCAACACGCTCTCGGCCGCGTTCATCACGCTCGGCTGGGTGGCGATCCGGAGCAAGAGGCCGAAGCTCCACCGCGCGCTCATGCTGTCTGCGCTCGTCAGCTCGGCGCTCTTCCTGGTCGGCTACATCGCCTACCACTTCGTGCACGGCGACACGCGCTACCCGATCGACGCGCCCTGGCGCGGCATCTATCTCGCGATGCTCGCGTCGCACGTGACGCTCTCGATCGTGGCGCTCCCGCTCGTGCTCGCGACCGCGTGGCTGGGCCTGACCTCGAGCCATCCGCGGCACCGGAAGATCGCGCGCTACACCGTCCCGATCTGGCTCTACGTCTCGGTCACGGGCGTGCTCGTGTTCGCGATGCTCCGCAGCGCGCTCGGCTGAGGGCGGCGACGTACGATCCAGCCGGAGGGCGCGAATGACCGAGCCGCGAATGACTCACTCGATCTCGATAGTACACTTCTCCGATGTGCTCTGCGTCTGGGCCTACGGCGCGCAGGTGCGGCTCGACGAGGTGCGCGCGCACTTCGGAGCCCAGGTCGTCCCCGAGTACCGGTTCGTGTCCGTCTTCGGGAGCACGGCGCAGAAGATCGGCGTGGGCTGGGCCGACCGCGGGGGCTTCCCCGCCTACGCCAAGCACGTGCAGAGCATCGCGGCGCGCTTCCCGCACGTGACCGTGAGCCCGGACGCGTGGGAGCGCGTTCGTCCCGCGTCGTCCACGCCGGCGCATCTCTTCCTGAAGGCGGTCACGCTGCTCGCCGCCGACTCGCCCGAGCAGGCGCTCGACCGCTTCGAACGCGCGAGCTGGGCGCTTCGCCTCGCGTTCTTCCAGGGCGCCCAGGACATCGGGAGACGCGAGGTGCAGCTCGAGGTCGCGGAGAGCTTGAGGCTGCCCACGGGGCCGCTGGTGGAGGCGCTCGACGACGGTCGCGCCTTTGCGGCGCTCGCCGAGGACGCCGAGGCGCAGCAGCGTCTCCGGATCGAGGGCAGTCCGACGTTCCTCCTCAACGAGGGCCGTCAGAAGCTCTACGGCAACGTGGGCTACCGCGCGATCGAGGCCAACATCGAGGAGCTGCTCCGCGCGCCCGATGGCCCGATGGCGAGCTGGTGTTGATCGATCGCAGCGCCGCGCTCTCGCTGCCGAAGGCATGAATGTGTAGGCCACTGAGGGTGTGCTCGCAGCGAGCACTCCCGTTCGCGCCCGGCTCCGCGAGCGCTCTTGTTGGGATCACCCGCCCGACGCGGACATGCTGCCCGAGACGGACACCGAGACCTCGAAGCTCACGGTGATGCTCGCGCTCGCATCGGCGATCGCGCCCGCCGCCGCGGTCGCGCAGACGACGGCGTTGATGCCGACGGCCGCGGCCGAGCTCGGGATCTCCGGCGCCGCGCGAACGATCTCGGCACCCGCGGTGCGGAGACGCTCGACGCGCGTCCGGAGCGCCAGGATCTGGCTGAAGCCGCCGCGGATGGCGGCCTGCACGCGCGCGAGCCGAGCCTGGCCGTCCGCGTCGAGCCCGCCGCTCATCGACACGTGCGTCTCGCCCGGCGTGCAGCGCGCGGTCGCTTCGATGCGCGCATCGCACGACGCACGGCAGCGCGCGCTCGCCGTGGGACGACGCACCTGGCCGGTGCAGTAGGGCTCGCGGTACTGGACCGAGCAGCCGCCGCGGCACTCGCCGCTGCAGCTCGCCTGGGCGCTCGCGACGCACGACCCGTGGCAGGTCCCGTCGCAGGTGCCTGCGCAGCTTCCGTCCGCGTTCCGCGCCGAGCACGTTCCCTCGCACGAGCCCTCGCAGACGCCGCTGCAGCTCGCGTCCACCTGGACGGCGCAGCTACCCGTGCACTGCGCGTCGCAGGTGCCGCGGATCTCGCCGCCCTCGCAGGTGATGTCGACCGAGCCGGGATCGACGTGCCCCTCGCACTCGGCCATGCAGCCGCCGTACGCGTCGACCGAGACCTCGCAGTGCGGGGGACGCGAGTCGACCTGGATCTCGGCGTGGGACGCGCCACGGAGCGCCGCGAGCTCGCTGCGCAGTCGCGTCTCGACCTTGCTGCAGACGCTGCGCAGGCCGTCGGTGCCGCCCGTGTCCTCGAGATCGGCCTCGTCCATCCCGAGCGCACGGCCCGTCGTCTGGCACGCGCCGATCAGGTCGCGCTGCACGCTCATCGCGGCGTTCTGCCAGGCCACGGTGGCCGCGAAGAACGACTCGAGCTTCGCCGCCGCGCTGGTGGAGCCGAAGTCGCGCTCGCAGCCGGACATGGACGCGCCGCCACCGCCGCCGCCGCTGCCGCGACCTCCGGCGCCTCTGCCGCGCATGGCGGGGCAACCTGGCAAGGCGAGCGTGGCGACGAGAACGAGACAGACCCCAACGGTGTTTCGCATTTCGCGGGACGTTAACGGAAGCCGACTCCGCGTTGCAATGCCCCCTCGCGGCGTCACCAACCGAGGCGTACGGCGAGCAGCGCGTACCCGATGCTCACGATCTGGATCGCCGCGAACGACATCAGACCGACGGGCAGGAACTGGAGAAACCCGAAGCGGAGCGGCTCCCCGCCCGGGGACCGCAGGTCGGCTCGCTCGGTGAGCGCCTGGGCCAAGGGGCCGCTCGTCGCCGCCGTGAGAAAGAGCGAGCTCCCCGCGCAGACGCTCAGCGCGAGGCCGACGTAGACGGCGCCCGGCGGCTGCGTCCGCGCGAGGCCGTCCGCGACCTCGAGCATCGCGGCCATGCCCGGGCCGGCCGAGAAGAGGCCGGTGAGCACGCCCGCCGAGAGGAGGAAGACGACGAGCTGCCCCGTGCCCGAGATCGG
Source organism: Polyangiales bacterium (assembly GCA_038252025.1). Classification (GTDB taxonomy): domain Bacteria; phylum Myxococcota_A; class Polyangia; order Polyangiales; family Sandaracinaceae; genus JBBSAT01. The sequence continues at coordinate 6,474 of JBBSAT010000140.1, forward strand.
CAGGTGCTCGATCGCGCGGGTGACCTCCCCGAACACTCCGCTTCGCCGCACGGCGACCACCATCACGAAGAGCGCGAAGAGGACGAGCACCGCCTCCACGTCGATCCGCCGGCGCAAGAGCTTCTCGGCGAGCTTCGGGCGCGCGAGCAGCGCCGCTGACGCGCCGATCCAGCAGACGATCTCCGGAGTCACGCCGAGCGAGGTCGGGAGGGCCGTCCAGGCGACGAGCATCGCGACGAGCGCAGCGCCCGAGGGCACGAGCAGCGCGCGATCGACGCGCACGTGACGATAGAGCGCGCTCACGGCTCGGACCGAGATGGCCGACGAGATCGGGCTCTTCTCCACGTCACGCTCCGGCCGCACGAGACCGAAGACGAGGAACAGGAGCAGCGCGAGCCCGACCGCCGTCGCCGGCGCGGCGCGGACGAGATAGCCGGAGAAGGTCATGGAGCCGCTGCCGAGGAGCAGCACGGCGGGGAAGTCGCCGATCGGCGTCGCCGCGCCTCCGAGGTTGCAGGCGACGAGCAAGGCGCCGAGCGTCCAGGTGAGATAGCGCTGCGAGACGCCGAGCAGCTTGAAGAGCTTCAGCAGCATCGGGAGCACGAGGAGCAGCGCCGTCAGGTTGTTCACCAGGCTGCTCATCACGTACATGCCGATCGTGAAGACGATCGCGAGCCAGCGCGGATCCCCGCGGCTGGCGGCGCAGGCTCTCGCCGCCAGCACGCCGAAGAGGCGCGACTCCGCGACGAGCTGAGACAGGAGCCCGAGGCTCACCAGGATCACGAGGACGTCCCAGGGCACGTCGGCGAGGATCTCGGACGTCCGCGCGGTGCCCAGCAACGTCGAAGCGAGACAGGCGAGGCCCGCCCCGAGCGTCACGATGAGGAGCCGCCGCGCCGGCAGGAGCGCCTGGAGGGCGATCGTCGTGACGAGGATCGCGGAGAGCAGCGCGGCGCTCATCGCGTGGCCCCGACGAAGTGCGTGAACTCGTCGACGCCCACCTCGGTGAGCCATCGCGGGTAGACGTTCATCTCGGAGCCGAGCGCGTCCCAGCCGACGAGCGATCGGAACTGCGCGCGCACGTCCGCGCCGACGACGCGCGCCCAGAGCGGAGGGACGTGCGTTCGATCGCCGTGGACGCCGTACGCGAAGCCGAGGAGCGCGCTCTTCGGCCCCGACATCGACTGAAACGAGTCGAGGTAGAGCAGGTCCACGCGGCCCGCGTGGTTCGCGACCACGCGCTCCCAGTCGACGGGGAACGGCCGGTGCGCCAGGAGCGAGATCCCGAGCTCGGCGGGCGCGGCGGCGACGAACCCGTCGAGGTGCAAGCTCTCGAGCCCGACGATCACGACGTGGGTCGCTCCGTCGAGCGCGTCGAGCGCTCCCTTCGCGTTGATCTGCGGCGCACGCCTTCCGTCGAGCCACTGCCGCGCCACCGCATCGAGCACCGGATAGGTGGCGCCGAGCTCGTCTGCGAACGCTTCGACGCCTTCGTCGCCCGCGTGCGCTGCCACTTCCGACACGAAGAGCCAGCCGGCGCTCGCCATGCCGAGCTCGCCCACGACCGCTGCGTATGCCTGCTCGAGGGTGCGGGGAAGCGTCGCGCTCACCCGCCGCCCTTCTGGTTCCGTGCGGCCTCGAGCGCGCGGTTGAGGAGCGCCACCATCGCGGCGTTCGCGAGCGCGTGCTGGGGCGGCCCGTCGGTGAGCGCGGCGGCCATCTCGGCGGCGACCCCCGCGTCACCGGAAGCGAGCGCGATGAGCGGCGCCTTGGGGAGGCCGAGCGGATAGTGCTTGGGCGCGCCGCGCGCGAGGTGCGGAGGCACGCGCATCGCGACGGGCGCGACGCTCTCTCGTTCGGTCGAGGGCGCGATGGGCCCGAGCGTGTCGACGAGCTCTCCGAGCAGCGCGAGCAGCACGTAGTTCGCACCGCGGTGGTGCGCGGGACCTTCGTCGAGCACGCAGCGCACGACGAACGCGCGATCTCCATCGTCCGGGATGAGCGGCGCGAGGATGGCGTCGACGCGCGCGCGGTCGATGAAGGCGGGCGACTGGCCTTTGGGCGGCATCGGCGCGGATGATACACGCGCGGTGCGGGGCCAGAGCCGAGTTGTCGCGCGGCTCGGATGCGCTCTCCGGACGAGGCCGCGTGATAGCGTGCACTGTCGTGTACGGAAGCGCGCAGCTCGGACAGCAGCTCGGTCTGAGCTTCGGAACCTACCTCGGTCGTCAGATCGCGCTCGGCGCATGTCGAGACGACCCCGCCGACGACGACTTCGATGCTCGTCCCTTCCGTCCGACGATCCCGAGCGCTCGGCTTCCCGGCGCCGTCGATCTCCGACCGTGGATGACGCCCATCGAAGATCAGGGACAGCTCGGGAGCTGCACGAGCAACGCGCTCGCGGGCGCGCTCGAGTATCTCGTTCGTCGCGAGACCGGGCGCGCGATCGATCTGAGCCGGCTCTTCATCTACTACAACCAGCGCCTCTGGGCGGACTACGTCCGTGAGGACGGCGGCGGCTCGATCTCGGTCGGAGTGCGCGCGATAGCTCGCCTCGGCGTCCCGACCGAACAGACCTGGCCCTACGAACGAAACCTGTTCGCCGTGCAGCCACCCGAGGCGGTGTATCGCGAGGCCGAGCGGTTCCAGGCGAACGACTGGTGGTCGATCGACGTGGACGCCGATGCGATGCGTGGCTGCCTCGCGAGCGGCTTTCCGATCGCGTTCGGCACGCGCTGCACGGAGTCCTTCATCCGCGCGCCGGCGAGCGGGCTCATCCCGATGCCCGGCGCGAGAGAGAGCGCAGACGGCCGGCACGGCAGGCATGCGCTCCTGCTCGTCGGCTACGACGACCGGAGGCACGTCTTCGTCGTGCGCAACTCGTGGGGCAGCGACTGGGGCGATCGCGGCTATTGCTACATGCCGTACGACTACGTGCTCAACCGAGAGTGGACGCGGAGCTGCTGGGCGATCCGCCTCACGGAGCGCGCGGAGTTCGATCCGGCACAGCACGCGAAGCTCGACCCGCGCACGCTCCCTTCCGCACCACCGTCCTCCATGGGCGCGGGCGGCATGGGAGGCGTCGTGGCGGCCGCCGGAGTGGGCGCGCAGATAGCGGTCTCGATGTTGACGGGGAGCGGCTTGCTCGCCGGCCTGGCTGGCGGGCTCGTCTCCGGGATCACGCCCGGGATCGCGCAGCGTGTTCGGGGGCGCGACACGGGCGCGGTCGTCGGAGCGGACCGGAGCGCTGCCATCCTCGCGGCGATGCGCGCGGGCGGCGCGATGCCGGTCGGGCTCGCGCGAATGCCGTGGGACGACGGCCTCGACGAGCGCGCCGTGGTGGAGAGCAACCTCGCGACCACCGCGCGCGTGGGCGGGAGCACGAGCGCCGAGCCGCGCGCCGCCGATACGACGCCGGCGCCGCCTGTGCTGAAGACAGCTGCAGCGCCCAGCCTTCCCTTCGCGGCGATCGTGCCGGCGCCATCCCCGATCGCCGTCCCGGCGCCTCTGCCGGTGGCGCATGCGGCGGGCGGCCATGCCCCCGGCGGAGAGCTTCCCGCCGAGATCCGTCTTCCGTGGGAGGCCAACGGCGGATCGACCGGACCGCTCGGTGTGTTCGTGCCTCCGCTCGCGTCGATGGCGGAGGGCAGCGCGACGGGCACGGCGGCGCGCTTCGCGGGCGGTGGCGTCTTCGCCTGGGTCGGCGGCGCGGGCACGCTGGTGTTGCGGAGCTCGGACAGGATCTACCAGGCGTGGCTCGAGCACGGCGCGGCGCGCTCACCGTTCGGCTGGCCCTCGGAAGGCCCGGTCACGACGCCCGACGGCGCCGCTCGCGCGCTCGCCTGCACGCACGGCGCCATCTTCGATCACCCGCGCCTCGGCACGCACGGCGTCCACGGTGTGTTGTTCACGTTCTGGCGATCGCTCGACGGCTTCGCGTCGGGCCTCGGCTATCCGATCGAGGAGCAGGTCGCCCCCGACGACCCGAGCGCCGCGCAGTCGCTCCGCTTCGAGCACGGCGTGCTCCGCTGGTCACCGACCACGGGCCCGACCCGGGAGCCGTGACCGGACGGGCAGACGACCATCATCACAGCGTCCTCCGCTCACGCGCGCGAGACTAACGGATCGCGCCGCAGACCGGCGAACGGTCGTGCATCGGTCACCCGGCTACGCTGATCGGTCACGACACGACACTCCGGGGTTGACCCTCGGAACAGGCCAGTGGGTGTTGTGTCGACGCCCGATGCGCGACTCGTCCTCGCGACGGTCCTGTTGCCGTACTCGATTGCAGGGTAGACGCTGACGTCGCGGTGCACGCTGTGCCGTCGTTTTCAGAGGGCTGGTGGGCGCGGGGCGCACGCTGGACGCAGCGCGTGTCGGACGAGCGGCGTACAAAGGCCTTCATCGCCGCGTGCGGTACCCGAGTATTCGATCGACGGGCGACCGTCGGGGGAGAGGGCGAGTCAGGGCAAGAGGGGCGACGCCCAGGTCCCGATCCCGATCTGATCGCGCGACGAGCTACGGGGCGAGGGCGTGGACCAGGGACCCCGCCACCCGCGGCGCAGGCTGCACCCTCGTGCGAGTCAGCGCCGCGCGGATGCACGCTTCTTCGGCGGTGCCCGCGAACCGGCCGCGCGCAGAGATCGTGAGGGTGCCGTCAGCCGCCCACGAGACCGCGAGCGCCACGCTGGCGTCGTCGATGCACGCAAGCGCCGCAGCACGACGCGCGTCGAGGTGTGCACGAACGCGGTCCTCGATCCCTGGATCGGCGGCGCTCACGGTGGGCGCGGCGCTGCCCGGCGCGCGAACGAAGCGCAGTTGCGCCGTGCGCGCCTCGCTGACTGACCCACGAAGCCACGCCCGCGCGAGCACGCTCGCGACGCACTCGCGACCGTCGTCGTCGACCCAGACATCCGATGCCAACACCACGACGGTCCCGTCGACGTTCAGGCGGACGTCGAGAGTGAGTGCGGGCGTGCTCGGGGGAAGGCACGCGAGGATCTCGGTGCGCGACTGCGCGACGAGATCATCGACGGCCGCCGCGGACCAGGTCTGTCGACGTGACGCGCTCGCTGGCTCGAGGACGACGAAAGCACCGGCGCCAGGCGTCTGTTCGGTGACGGCGACGCGCGCATCGGTCGGACCGCTCGGCACGCAGATCGGGGTCCAGCCGTTGGTGCACGTGTATGCGCGCGACAGACCACAGCCGGTTACCAGCCATCCGCCTGCGCCGGTGGGCGTCGCGGTCATCCGTTCTTCGGGGCAGCCCGTCTCGAGGCTGGCGCGCCGCCGCACGGTACCGCCGCGCGGGCGCCGCGCTCCACATCCGAAGAGCGTGACGACCATCATCACAGCGACCATGGCTCTCACGCGCACGCGCCCCCACGCGATGGATCCTCCGCTCACGCGCGCGAGACTAACGGATCGCGCCGCAGACCGGCGAACGGTCGTGCATCGGTCACCCGGCTACGCTGATCGGTCACGACACGACACGCGCGCACGACTCGAGCGGGGCCGAGGTGAGCAGGCACGGATCGGTGTCGATGTGCTCGCGTGCCCGTGCGGCGGGCGGATGAGGTCCATGGAGATCGTGCACTGCGGCGGCACGAAGCTCACTTCGGCTGATCAAGGCGGCGGCGCGCGATGGACCGGGCTGTCGGGGTATGCCCGTCGAAGCTCGGCGACCAGCGCGTCGGCGCGCGCCGGCTCGTCGGCGCGACGGGCGAGCACCGCGGCGTTGTAGAGGGCCTCGTCCGCGTGTGTCGTGCAGCCCGTGACGTGCACGCGCTCGAACGCCAGCGACGCGCGCGCAGGCTCGCCGCGCTCGGCGAGCGACTCGGCCTCCACGCGGAGGGCCTCGCACCGCAAGCGCTCCAGCCGCTCGCACGGCTCGTCGGGCGCGCCCGGCGCGGCGCACCCCAGGAGCGAGCTGTAGTCGATCGCGAGCGCGCCGATGCGCACGGCGCACGCAGTTCGGAAGCCGTGCGGGCCCCGGCCGGCCTGGTTCAACGCGTCCAAGGAGAGATCGGCCGCGGGGAGCGCGACCTCGTGGTGGGAGTGCGCGCGCACGATGGCCTCGAAGAGGTCCGCTGCCTCGACGAGGCGCCCCGCATCGCGGAGCGCTCGCGCGTCGCGGTACGCGGCGAGCGGATCAGACGGGGCTGGCAGCGCTCCCGCCGGCCCACACGACTCCGTGACCGCCGCGTCGCCCGACGAGTCTTCGGAGGACGGGGCCGCATCGAAGGCGGGGGGCTCCGAGGCCGCTTCTGTCGCCTCAGTCGGTGACGACGCAGGCCGCACCACCTCACTGCCCGCGCCGCAGGACACGACGAAGAGCGACCACATCAGAATCGTCGCACGCGGCATCGAGGCAGGTTGGCGTGAGGAGCACGCTCCTGCAATGGCGCGGCCCTGCGCAGACCCCGACGCTCGCGGAATCGTGCCAGTGCGCTGGGAGAGCACGTCATGCTCTTCGCAAAGTCGATGTTCCGACACTCGCGGGTCGGTCTTCTCGGAGTACGGGTGACCGATCAGCGAAGCCGGGATGACGACGCACTCGACTCGTGCCGGCGGGGCGGCGGCCGTCTGCCGCGCGCGGCCTTGTAGGCGGCTGGTGTGATCTGGTCGATCGCAAGGCCGAACGGATCGCCATCGTGCGCGAGCCGCTCGATCTCATCGCGCGCTTGGCCGCAATCGTCCCGCCGCCGAGGTGGCACCTCGTCCGCTATCACGGTGTGCTCGCCGCGAACGCGACCGAGCGCGCTCCGCGAGAGGCGCTTGCGCGCTGCGAGCGAGGCGACCTCCGCGAGGAGGGCTGCGCGCTCGTCCGCGACCGCAGCAGCGAGCCGCGGGAGGTCATCCTCGGATTCGGCGACCGTGTGCCGCGCCTGGGCCTGCGCGACGGCGCGAGCGAGGAGCTCGAGCCGGTCTACAGCCGAGGCTTCCTCCTCGCCGAACTTCCGAACCATCTCGGCGCGGAGCGCGCGGAGATCACGCGCGGCGCCGATCACGAGCGTGGTCGTCGCCGAGAGGTCGACGTTGATCGCGAGGACGCGCCTCTCGTCCATGGCGAGCAGCTCGTCCATGATGGAGACGAGGGCGCGGTTGAACGTGGGCGCGAAGAGATCCGCCTCGGCGATGGCCGGCTCGGGTGCGTCGAGCTCGAAGAGCGGCAAAGGGGAACCGGGAGGCGGTTGACCGCCCGTCCGGATCGTTCGGCCGTTCCGCCAAGGCGGTTGGTCGGCAGGGGAGAACGACGCGTCGATCGCGGAGGACGGGCGGGGGGGCGGCTCACAACGGCGCGTCGTCGAGCGGCCGGGCTGCGGCGCTGTCTTCGAACGCGTGGTCGTTTCTCGAGGGCGGTTGGCCGCGCTTCGCGATCGAGCCCTCGATTCGCGGTGGCCGTCGCGTGCCGGCGGGGGGATGGACCGGCCGCTGATACGGGGCGAGCCGGTGAGAAGAGCCTCGTCGGATGACGCTGCTCGACGTCGCACCCGGTGACGGGCGCCGCGGCGATGCGTGCCGTGCTGGCGCTCAGGCCTCGAGCTCGAGGGCCTCCGCCGCGTCGTACGCTGCGAGCGCCCGCCGGAGGCGCACGGCCGCGTCGGTGGCCGAGATGCGTCTTGCGCGCAGGTCGGCCACCGCCTGATGCGCCTCGGCCAGCGCGGGGCGGTAGGGCGCGGCGGTGTGCCGAGGGCGCGACGAATGGCGCAGCAGCTGTTCCGCGAGGCGGAGGATGTCGTCGGACTCACCGCGCTCGACCATCTCGAGCGCGCGCTCGATCGGCTCTCGTGGTCGGTCGGGGTTCGCCCGTGCGCGCTCCGCCCAGGGTGCCTCCCGCTGGAGGCGGTGCCGCTCCCGACGGGCGTGCAGCTCGGGGGCGCCGGGCAGCTCGAGCCCGACGCTCAGCTCTTCGATGGCACGCTCTCGCGCGTGCACGAGGTGCATGTCGAAGTCCTCGAGGTCGCACTCTGTCGCCTCGTGCGCGGCGAGGAATCGAGCGAGCGCGGACGCGTGGAGAGGGGGAAGCGCGCGGAGGAGCGAGGGGCTGGCCCGCAGGATCGCCTGCTCGGCCGCGTGGCGCTCCTCGCAGTAGCGGTCGAACCGGTCGTCGTACTTGTCGTCGGAGATCGCGCCTTCGCGCTGGAGCTGGCTGTCGTCCTGGGTGCGCGTCTCGTGCTCGCTCAGCTCGGCGAGCAGGTGGCGTGCACGGCCGATGGCCTCCATCGGGCGATGGTGCCCGACGGAATCCGGGGGCACGAGCCGTTCGACTCTTCGCCCGCTTGTTCGGTGCCAGCGGGGAGGGCCGACCGGCCGGGGCGAGCCGAGCGGTACGCCCGTGCTGTTCGAGCCGCCCGACGCCGATGCCTACGTTTTGTGTCGACAGCCGCGGGCCACTTGACCGTCTTCGCGGTGACCTGTACGACCGGCCTTCATGATGGACTTGGCCTCACCCGCGCCCATGACCTTCGCCGAAGCGCAGCGCCTCGTCCGGCGGGATGCCGCGCTCGACGACGCGCTCGCCAAGGTCGCCACGATCGACTTCTCCATGCTGCGGGCCAAGCTCATGGCGGAGAAGGGCTGGACCGAAGAGGCGACCGACGAAGTCGAGGAGCTGTACCGACGCTTCCTCGCCCTGAACGTTCGTTACCCCGGCCGGAAGATCTGCCCAACCGGTCCCATGGACGAGTTCTGGGACGCGCACATCCTCGACACGCGCGCCTACGCGGCAGACTGCGACGCGTTGTTCGGTGAGTTCCTCCATCACTTCCCCTACTTCGGTCTTCGCGGCCCGGCGGATGCCGCTGCGCTGAACGCCGCCTTCGAAGACAGCATCGAGCTGTTCATCTCGCACTTCGGCATCGACCCGACCGCGGGCGACTCGAGCCCGCGTAGCTGCCGCCCGCAGCGTTGCCCGTAGCGGCATCCGGGCTGCGACGTGTCGTCAGCCTTTCTGTTGAACGCCGACGCCGACGAGCACCTCGAAAGCGACAACCGGGTGTTCTGGGATGCACTGCTCACGCGCATCGCCGCCGACGGAGAACCCGAGCCGGCGCTTCGAGTTCTCGACGTGGGATGCCACCGCGGCGGCCTTCTGGATCTCGTGGCCACGAAGTGGCCCGTGGCCTCGCTCATGGGAATCGAGCCACTGGACACTGCACGCGAAGCCGCTTCAGCACGACTCGCGGGTCGAGCAGAGCAGCTGCACATCGTATCCCCAACCGAGTGGGCGTCCGTTCCGCGCGCCTTCTTCGATCTAGTGACCTGCCACGAGGTGCTGTACCTGGTCGCCGATCTCCCGGCGTTCTTCGCGCGCCTGCGTGGGGCCCTCGCCGAGACCGGACGCGCCTACGTCGTCCTCGGATGCCACACGGAGAACCCTGTCTGGCCCGCGTGGCGCGAGCTGCTGCGGTCCTCCGGCGTCACCACCTACGATTACAGCCCCTTCGATGTGATTCGCGTTGCGGCATCCGCTGGCCTCGAAGGTGCTGTTCGCCCGCTTCGCCGCGACGGCTGGGCCCGGTATGATCCCGGCCGGGCAACCTTCAAGTTCGGATCGGTGTCGGAGCTGCTCGAACACCACTACCGTCATAAGCTCCTCTTCAGGTTCGTGCGCGCATGACCGAGAGCAGCGTCGCTGACGTGATCGTCTCGGTGGAACTCGCTCGTAGGCTCCGCTCACTCGCGTCGTCGAACCACGCCCTGGTCGAGACGGAGCGTCGCGCGCTCTCGCGGCTCCCGCTGTTCGAGGAGTCCGCGATGGCCGGCTGGTCGGACTTCCGAACGGCGATACGCAGCGCGTACCTGCGCGACCAGTACGTCGTCGTCCGGGGCCTTCCACTCGACGGTGAGGGCGTCGCGGTCCTCTGGGCGCTGGCATGCGTCAGCGACCAGCTCCGTTCGTATCGCGGCGATCGTGTCCTGAAGCACTTCCGCATGTCGCCGTGGACGACCGCGCTCTCGCATACCCTGGAAGAGGGTCACTTCCACACCGATCTCAACACGGCGGAGAGCCCGCCGGCGGTGACCGCAATTCTGTGCACGCACGACGATCCCGGCGGACCACCCTACGGACAGCTGCGGATCGCGCGGCTGCGCGATCTTCGCGCGTCCTTCGCCGACCCCGAGCATGCCGGGGTCGCGGAGTTCCTGACCGCGACCACGCTCACGATGGTGAACGACACCTCTCCGACGAGCTGGACTGGGTGCGCGATTAGTCGCGACGTGATCCGCTTCCACCCCGAGACCATCCGCGCCGCAGAACGACGAGCGGGTCGAGACGGCACTCGCTTCGAGAGCGAGTTGCGGGACACGAAGGTGCTCGCCATGCACGTCTCGGTGCCCATCGATCTCCATCCCGGCGACGCGGTCTTCGTGTCGAACCGGCGTGCGCTCCACTACCGGGCAGCCTGCAGCGTGCGGTTCACGCGTTTCCCTCGCGAGTTCGAATCACGGCAAGTGTCGGTCGCGCACGGAATGACAGAGCCGTGAGGAAGGACGGGATCGAGATCGTCGGCGCCGACGCCAACAACCTCCGTGACATCGATCTCGAGATCCCCGCGCGCGGGGTCACGATGGTGACGGGGGTCTCCGGCTCGGGAAAGAGCTCTCTCGTCGACGACACGCTCGCTGCCGAGGCCGAGCGTCGCGTCCATGTGTTCCTTCAGGTGAAGTCTGGCGCGCCTCGGCACGAGGCCACGCGGGCCTTCATCGGTCCGCTGCCCCCGTCCATCCGCGTTGGTCAGCGAGCGTTCCGTGCGTCGGCGCGAACGACCGTCGGAACTGCGACGGGGTTGTTGTCGCTCATTCGGCGGATCTATCTCGAGCATGCGGTCCCGTGGTCCGTGGAAGCGGCGGAGTCTGTGCCGAGGCCCGGCCTTGACTCATACGCGCGGTGGCTCGTGCGAAACCACGAGGGACCGGCCGACGTGTGGGCGATTCCCGTCTGGCACGAGGCCACCGATGGTAGCGCCACCATCGCACGCCTGAAGCAAGCCGGTACGAAGGAGGTCGTCATAACGACCGTCCGCGTTTCCGCGCCCCAGCCGAGAGCCAGTCGGCCCATCGCCATCGACAAGGCGCGGCCGTTGGATCCGACCGCGCGACACGTGATCGAAGCCAACGCTGGTCACGTGCAGATCAATCGGGAAGCGGCGCGAGAAGTAACCGCCGCGCTCCGCCGCGCGTGGGACTGGGCGGACGGTCGAGTCGCGATCCTCTTGCCCGGCGATGACAATCCGGCGCTCGCGTCCGACAGTGGCCCGCGACTCTTCACGGAAGACCACTGGGTTCACCCGGACTCCAAGGAGGTGTTCGCACCACCGAGCCAGAACCTGCTCACGTTCAACGCGCCAAAGCACGCGAAGAGCGGTGCATGTCCGACGTGCGAGGGCATCGGGCGCGCGCGCACGATCGATGAGCATCGGCTCGTCAGGGCCCCGGACAAGTCGATGCACGAGGGCGCGTTCGCCCTGTGGACCCCGAAGGGGACGTACAAGCACGTGAACATTCGCGAGGGGCAGATCGAAGGCCTCCGAGGAATCGACGGCTTCAACCCCGACGTCCCCTGGCGAAAGCTCTCCGACGCGGCTCGTCGGCTCGTTCTGTCTGGCGGCGTCGAGGTTGCCGAGATCGATCGCGAGTCTCACCGCGCGATGACGAAACCGTTCCCGTTCGAGGGATTTCGTCCCGCGATCCTGCGTCGAGCCGCTGGCGGCTCGGGCCAGGCACTGGCGGAGTACGTCGTGGAGGGGCCGTGCCCGACCTGCGGCGGCTCACGGTGGTCCAGTCAGGCCCGCGCCCTGCGCGTGGGGAAGTTCGGTCTCGCGGACCTGCTCGGCTCGACGCTCGCCGAGCTCGCCGAAGCGACCGGCCCCAACGGCGCGTTCACACGAGCGGTGCCTGCCGAGGCGCGTGGCTACGTCTCCGCCATCCACCGTCTCGCGTCGAGCTTCGTGAGCGTCGGTCTCGGCCACCTCTCGGGCGATCGAGGAATGCTCGACGTGAGCCAAGGCGAGAGCCGAAGGTTGCAGTTGGCGAGCGTGCTCTTCTATCCAGGGAGCGGGTTGCTGCTCCTACTCGACGAGCCCGCACGCGGTCTTCACGAAGAGGACGTCGGACGGCTCGTCGAGGCGATCTCGGCGCTCGGCGCTCGGCATGCCGTCGTCGTCAGTTAGCATCGGACGCGTCTGCTGGCGGCCGCAGACCGGCACGTCGTCGTCGGCCCGGGTCCGGGGCCGAGCGGCGGACGCATCGTTCACAATAGCGCCGCGGAGACCGAGCAGGCGCAACGCCTCTCGCGCGACCAGACCACCAAAACGTCTCGGTCCCGGCTCGTGGTGTCGGGCGCGAGCATCCACGCGATGAAGGATCAGACCGTCACGATCCCGTTGGGGCGCCTCGTGTGTCTCACGGGCGTCTCGGGCTCCGGGAAGTCGAACTTCGCGCGGGGGATTCTCGTTCCGGCGCTCGCTCGGGAACTGAGGAAGACGGTCCCCCACGACGAGTTCGAGACGCGCCCCGG
>JBBSAT010000141.1:0-18933 GCA_038252025.1 Polyangiales bacterium
CCCTCGGGTCGATGCCACGTAGTGAAGCACGGCGAGCAGCATCTCTCGGCCGACAGGCGTGTCGGGCAGCAGCTCGATCCGGCGCGCGAGCCGCCCGAAGAGCTCGTCGAGCGTGCTCCGCGCCCGCGCGAGTCGCAGCGCATCCAGCGCGAGCTTTGCCGTCTCGGGCATGTCCCGCTGATCGAGCCGTCCTTCATCGAGGGCGGCGAGGCCATCGATCAGCAGTCGGAGCTGCGGGAGATGCGCTGAGAGCGCTTCCCGCTCCGCCTGGTTCGCGAAGTCGAACACGTCGATGAGCTCGGGCGACGCACGCCACCCATTCGGCACCTGCGCGAGCACGACGGGCACGATCGGCGGGAGCTTCTTCGCGCGAGGGTGCTGCCTTCGCCACTTCTCCCAGATGCGGACCTCATGCGCGAGAACGCGAAACGCGAGCAGCGGGTCGTGAGTGCTCTGGTGTTCAAACAGCACGTAGATACGGGCATCGCGGCCGGCGAGCTGCATGGAGAACAGGAGGTCCGTGAGCCGAGACCTCAGCGCCGCGTCGATGAACGAGCCCGGCTCGATGCGCAGCGAGCCCCAGTCGACCAGCGCCGTGAGCGCGGCGGGCAGGACAGCGCGGAGCTCGCCGCGGGCACTCTCGAGATCGGTGAACGCGGCTTTGAACAGTGCGTCGTGATGGTTCGCGGGCATCGCGGAGAGCGGACGGGCGCGTGGAGACCGACTGACGCCGAACGGGGCGATATTCGATGTTCCGAGCATCGACCGATACGAAGGCGCCAGACCCGCATGTCTGTGCGGCGCGATCCCATCGACTCGCCAGGCGTGATGCTCGCGGCGACGAGGTTGAGTACGTTCCCCCGGGAACCTGTCGAGGCGTGCACGCGCTAAACCCTGGGTCAGTTGCTTGGCCCGCCACAGGCCCCGACGCCGACGCGTCACGGCACGAGCGGAAGCGTCGCGGGGTCGACGACATAGAGGCGGTGGACCGTGCTGCCAGCGTTCCACGTCATGAAGACCAGCTCGTCGGCCGAAACGAGGAAGAGCCCGTTCGGCGCTTCGCCCTCGTCGGCCGCGAACCGGAACCGGCGAACCGCGCCGGTCGCGAGATCCACGACTCGGTAACCGATCACGCTGGTGACGGTGGCATTCGCGTCGGTATGCGCGACGAAGCCCCCGCCCATCACGACCTCGTTCGCTGAGAGGCCGGGTGGGCCCACGACGTCGCGGGGCGTGAACTCCGCGGCAGTTCGCGCGTACGGCGCAGCATGCAGGGTGAGCGTCATCGGCGTGTCCATTGCTGCGCCGGTGTCCACGAAGTCGAACCAGGCGATCGACGTGCCGTCGGTGAGCGCATGGCTGAGAAACGAGCGCGGCGCGACGTTGAACAGCGTCGTGCTGGTACCGTCCGCCTCACGCAGGTGGATCTCCCCAGAGTCGGTGGTCAGAATGTCCGTCGCCACGAGCGTCGGGTGCTGGCCCGCAAAGCCAGTGAATGGAACGCCATCGAGCATCCCTGCCGTTTCGCCGCCGAGCAGGGTCCATGTGAAGCCATGAGCGCTGACGTCCAGGACCGTCGCCTCTCGGCCGAAGTCGCCGTCGACGAGACTGACGGGGTCGGGCACTGTCGAGAGCTCGTCGATGGGTGCGTTGAAGAGAAGGTTCTGCGCGGGCGATAGGCTCGGCCCCTCGCCCCAGTAGAGGTTGAACGCGGCAAAACCATCCCGAGCCGTGGCCGCGCGAACCCAGCACGCACGCTCGTCCGCAGCCACGAACGGTTGGTAGCTCACGGCGAAGACGATCGTTCCGTCCGTGCGCATCAAAAGATTCGTGAGATAGCCGAGCCGCGCACGACCGTCGTACAGCCAGATATAGTTGTTCCCGTCCGCGCCCGCCCAGCCGTTGGGCGGGTTGAACGCCACGCTCCACTCGTTCCCCATCTCCCAACGTGCACAGCCGGTCCCGCAGTCCGACTGCGGCGGAAGCTCGATACGCTCTGGATGCAACGCGCGCGAGGCGACGCAGAAGGTCGGGATGGTGGGCCATTCGATAGGCACCCAGCACGGATCGGACGGATCGCCGGAGCACCCGTCCTCCACGCTGGCGTCGATAGCCGCATCCAACGCGTCGGGCCCTTGCCCGTCTGGGGCAGCGTCACCTGCGCCGGTGTCGGTACCCGAGTCGCGATATCCCGCGTCGCTTCCGGGACACGGAGGTCGCGATTCGCAGATTCCGGGGCCGCATGTGGCCGGCGCGCAAAGACGAGCCCCCGGCGGTGGGCACATGCACGGGCACTCGCACCCGGGGAGGTCTCCGCAACTCGATTGGCTGAACGCCCCCACAAGCAGCACCAGGCATGTGGCGGCGCTGAGCACCGTTGGGGATCGCGCACCCGGCGGTGGCCGGTGGCGCCCGTTCGGTCTGGACCGTTGGTTCAGAACCATCGATCTCTGCCACCGATGTCCGCGTCGCCTGTGTGGCCGCCTTCCCGGCCGCTTGGCACACCAAGCGGCTCGACACCGTCCCGTGTTCGAAGGAGGACGCTGAGACCTCTCGAGTCCGCTGTCACCGCGCCCGGCACGACGCTGCCCTGGCCTTCGGAGAACGAGCGGACGAAGAAGCCGGTGCCCCCAGTGGTCCGCAAGAGCCGCATCACCGAGTGGGTAGCGGAGCTGCCGTGCGACCGAGAGCTCACGATCCACATGTCGTCCTCGGGTCCCACGGCTAGTTCGTACACAGCATCTCGATGTGCCGCGAACGTCCGCTCCACGACGAACTCGTTCCCGGACGGGTCGACGCGCAACAGGCGAATCGATCGGTTTCCGTGCTCGACCAATTGACTGAGGACGTACAAGGCCCTGTGCGCGCTTCCCCACGCGATGGCAAGGACCTGCCCAAACTCGGGATGGTGGCTCACCTCGAACTGGCGCCAGATCTCGTGGACGAGATCGTACTCCCAGATGTCGCCGAGTACGGTGCCACTCGCGTCCACGCCACCGCCGAGCCAAAGTCGCCGCCACGCGCCGCTCATCGCTACCGAGTAGCCCTCGCGCGGCGCGGGTGGATCCATCCTGAGATCGGCAGCGAACGACTCATCGAGCGTAGGCAGGTCGCACCGGCTCTTCGGGCAGCCAACGATCAACTCGTCGATATACACGCCGTCGTGCTGCGCGATCAAAGACTCTACCACCGTGCCGAACATGCCAATGCCGACGGCGCGGAGACCCTCCGGACGTCCGCGCGGCGACTGATCGGCGCCGACCGCCCAGCGCTCAACGGTGGGCACCGCAAACGCTGCGAAACTGGGGGCGACCGAATCCGCCGCGATATGCCCGTTTCCGAACACGAGATCCGAGATTCGCGAGGTGTCGATGGCGGCCAGGAAAACGGCGGGAAATGACCCTGCGCATCGTGGGCACAGGGACGGATCGAATGGCGTCGGCAGCGCCTCGCGCACGTCGTCCGGAAGCACGTAGGGCTTGGTCAGCGCGACGACGCGGTGGGTGGCCTCGCGGAGCACGCGCATGTGCTCGTGGAAGTCCTGCGCGACGGCGGACTTGCCGTGCGGCGTCCCGGGATGGTCTCGCTGGTTGCCGTAGCAAGCGATGCCCTTGAGGAGCAGCTCCAGCTCGAAGAGGGTCTCCTCCTTGCGGTCCCATGGCAGCGACGCGAACCAGGTGTCGCGCGCAGACGACTGGTCACGCCTCAAGCCACGCGGGTCGCGCAGGAGGTTCGCGTAGACGTCACGCTCGGTCGCGAGGCGAACCATCGGCGGCGGCAGGATACATGAGCGCGGCGCGCGATCGAGGGGCGCAGGCGAGGAGGCGCATCCGCGGGACGCTCCGTTCCATCCGGGCGGGTCGCAAACGAGCCGAAACGGCCTCAAAGATCAGGGCATGACCGACCTCGTGCTGAAGACACTCCCGCTCGGCTTTCCGTGGCCGACGATCGATCCGTTCCTCTTCTGCGTGCACCACGACGATGCCTACCCGGCAGGCAACGAGCGCATGGGCCCCTCGGCCTCGCTCGCGGGCCGCCGGCTCGGGCAGGACTTCGAGGGCAAGGACGGCTGGCGCATGTATCACGGGAAGGTGGTGCCGGGATTTCCGCAGCACCCGCACCGCGGGTTCGAGACCGTGACGATCGCGCGCCAGGGCTTCATCGATCACTCGGACTCGCTCGGCGCGGCGGCGCGCTTCGGAAAGGGCGACACGCAGTGGCTCACGGCGGGCGGCGGCGTCGTCCACTCGGAGATGTTCCCGCTGCTCGAGAAGGACCAGCCGAACCCGGTCGAGCTCTTCCAGATCTGGCTGAACCTCGCTTCGACGGACAAGCTCGTCGAGCCGCACTTCACGATGCTCTGGGACAAGGACATCCCGCGGCACGTGGCAACGGATGCGGCCGGCCGAAAGGCGGAGGTGACCGTGATCGCGGGCGCGCTCTCGGGGCTCGCGCCGCTCGCGCCGCCGCCGCGCTCCTGGGCCGCGCGTCCGGATAGCGACGTCGCGATCTGGTCGATCCGGATGGACGCTGGAGCGAGCCTCACGCTCCCGCCCGCCGCGAGCGCGAAGACCGTGCGCACGCTCTACTTCTTCTCCGGACCGTCGGTGACGATCGAGGCAGAAGCGCTCGCGGGGCGTCGCTTCGACGAGCACGCCGGCGTGGTGGTGAAGAGCGACGTGGGGCTGACGCTCGTCGCGGGCGAGGGCGAGGTGGAGCTGCTCCTGCTCCAGGGCCGCCCGATCGGCGAGCCGGTCGCGCAGCACGGGCCCTTCGTCATGAACACCCGCGCCGAGATCCAGCAAGCCTTCACGGACTACCAGCGCACGCAGTTCGGCGGCTGGCCGTGGCCGGACGACGACCCCGTGCACCCGCGCGACGAGAGCCGCTTCGCCAAGCACGCCGACGGGCGAACGGAGCGCTTTCCGCGCTGAAGCAGGCATACTCCGCCGGGTGAAGCGCAGACCCACCGCCGACGAAGTGCTGAAGGAGACCGATCTCTCCTCGAAGGTGATGCTCGTCACCGGAGCCGACTCGGGGATCGGCTTCGAGACTGCGCGCGCGCTCGCCAGCAAGGGCGCGCGCGTCTGGCTCGGGTGCATGCGCGAGGAGACCGGCGAGGCGGCCGCCGAGAAGATCCGCGCCGCGCATCCAGGCGCCGACGTGCGCGTCCTCGCGTTCGATCTGGGCGATCTCGCCGCCGTGCGCGCTGCGGCGGAGTCCTTCGAGGAGCCCGCGCTGCACGCTCTGATCTGCAACGCGGGCGTCTACGGCGGGCCCTACGCCACGACGAAGGACGGCTTCGAGCGGACGCTCGGCGTCTGCTACGTGGGGCACGCGCAGCTCGTGCTGGCGCTGGCCTCGCGCCTCGAGGCGGGCGCGCCCTCGCGGGTCGTGATGGTGAGCTCGGACAACCATCGCTGGCCGACGGCGCTCGAGCTCGACCTGCTGCCGACCTCGCGCGAGCGCTACACGGAGCTCCGCGCGTACGGGCAGGCGAAGCTCTGCTGCGTGATCTTCGCGCGCGCGCTCGATGCGCGCTGGGCCTCGCGCGGAGTGCACGCGTACTCGCTGCATCCGGGCGATCTCGTCTCCACCGGCATCGACAAGGACAGCGGGTTTCTCAAGGCGGTGATGTGGCTGGCGCGGCCGCTCGCGCCGACGACGAGCCAGGCCGCGGCGACGAGCGTCTGGGCCGCGACGGCGCCGGAGCTCGGAGGCCGAGGCGGCGCGTACTTCGCCGACGTGCGGGAGAAGGCTCCGTCGGCCGCAGCGCTCGACCCGGCGAACGCCGAGCTGCTCTGGGAGCGCACCGCGCGCTGGCTCGCGAGCGGGCCCTAGAGCTACTTCGCGAAGCGGCCGCTCGCGATCGCAGCCGCGAGGCCGTGCACGAACGCCGACGCGTCCTTCTGAACGTGGAGCTCGAGGCCCGGCAAGAGCTCGATGCGGCGCCACTCGCTGCCGACGATCGCGCCGTCTCTCGGCTCCTCGTTCGGGCCGAGCGGCGACCCTGGGATCGCGAGCGGATCGCCTCGCAAGACGACCTCGTCGGGCGAGGGCGCCGCGAGGACGGACGGCGAGGCGTCGCTCGGAAGCTGTCGCGGCGCCGGCCGCACCTCGGGCGGTAGCCCGGCGATGTCGCGCAGCTCGGCAGCTGTCTTCTTCGCCAGCCACGGCTTGATCTTGGCGAGCGGAACGCGGGAGCGACGGAGCGCAGCGACGGCATGCGCCATCAGGACGGCTGCCGGCCCGAAGCGCGTCTGCGTGCCGCGATAGAGGGGGCGCGGCACGACCCCCGCCTGGATCCAGCTGCGGAGCGTTCGCTCCTTGATTCCCAGCTGATTACATAGCCATGCGGCGTCGATACCCTCGTTGCTCATGCCGTCTCTCTACCCGACGGAGCGAGGGACGGCAAGTCAGGCGAAGAGACGGCATGCGCGGACGGCATGGTCGGCAGCTCCCGCGCGGACCCGATCGTCGAGGATGTGCGACCCTCGGCCGATGCGTCACGCCACCACCGTCACGGCGTGCTGAAGCGCGACGTCTTTCGCATCGTCTCGACGCGCGCGAGCAGCTCCCTGAGGCGAACGTACTCGTCCGGTCCGGCGAGCTCGAAGCCATCGGCCTCCATCGCGAGGCGCAGCGCCGAGCTGCGACCGCCTCGCTCGGCGAAGAGCCGCGACGTCAGACGGGCCGCGCGCTCGGGGTCGAGCGCCTTCGTGACGAGGAGGCCGTCGGAAGGAGCCGGATCTGTGATGGCGAGCGCCGACATCTGTTCTGCGCCGGCGCGGCCCGCGTGGAGCCCGAGCGCGTGGATCACGTCGTCCGGATCGGGACCGCTGACCGAGACGGCGCCGACGTCCGCGTCGCCGTCGAGGATCGCCGCGAGCGCCGCCGGGTGGTCGCCGATGAACAGCTCCTTCTGGAAGGTGCGGTTGGGCACGATCCCGAGCTTCGCGAGGTGATCGACCGCGAGCACGTAGCCGCCGAGCGAGAGCGGATCGACCCAGGCCGCCCGCTTGCCGGAGAGCTTGTCCAGAGAGAGGCCCGCGTCCGTTCGAGCGACGATCGCGGAGCGATAGGTCGAGCGTCCTGCGCGCACGGCCTTGTAGATCGCGCTCACGTGGTCGGTGACGCGGGCGCAGATCGCAGCGGGCGCCCAGGCGATGTCGACCTCGCCGGCGCGGATTCTCTCCTCGATCACCGCGTAGTCCGGTGCGACCTCGACGACGACGGGCTCGCCCATCTCGACGGTGAGCGAGCGCTCGAGGAGCTCGCCGCGAGCGACCGCGCGAGGGACACCGACCGACGGCGGAAGAAGCAGACGCATCGAGGGGCGACTCTAGTACGGCCGGGTTTTTCGTTCGACCCCAAGCGAAGTGACGCGTTCACGACGGTTCGGAGTGCATTTCGCCCGCGACCCGCCCACCCTGCTGGCAGGAGCACAGTGCGCGCACGCGAGCCGATGATCGCCGTTCTCGGGGGCCTCACGCTCCTCTTCGGCGCATGCGCAGGCCCGGCCGCCGTTCGAGCGGGCCCGGCCGCCCCCATCGCCCATCGACCAGAGCTGGTGACGGGAGTCGGCGCCGAAGGGCTTGCCGCGCCGCTGCCGCCTCGGAGGCCCGAGCGCATCGCACGCACCGAGAGCGATCTCGAGTCGAGCCCAGACGACGAGGAGTCGACGTCGGACCTCAGCGAGACGGAGATCCCGCCGCCGCCGGTCGCCGGGACGTACGTCGTCCCGGAGCGCGTCGAGATGGAAGAGGAGCCGGTCGACGAAGCGTACGTGCCGCCACCGCCGCCGCCGCCGCCGTCGACTCGTCGACGACGCGCCCTCCAGGCCTCGGACATGAACAGCCCGATCTTTTCGTCGCCGTCCGTGTTCGCTCCCACGGGACCGTCGTCGGCCGTGCCGGCGCCGCCGATGGTGCAGTGACGTTCGTCTGCGCCGAGCACCGCCCATCCCTGGCAGGAACCGGCTGCGCGAGCTACGCGGGAGCATGATCGCCCGCTCGACTCTCGTGCTCGCCTCACTCTGCGCGATCGGCGCGAGCCTCCCAGGCTGCGGCGGCGCCCGCACGAGGATGATCGAAGGGCACACCGTCGTCCTCGAAGGGACCCGCGATCGGGCGCGGGTCGCGGTCGACGGTGTCCAGCTTCGAGTGGTGTACAGCCAGACGGAGGATCGCTATCGATCCCCGGGCTGCGACTTCGGATCGGCCGCCAGCGTCGACTCACTGGCCGAACAGATGGCGACCTCTCCGACGACGTGCGAGCCGATCGAGAACGAGTGAGCTGAGCTCACTTCGAGCTCACTTCCGCTTGCTGGCCTTCTTCGCGGCCGTCTTCTTCGCCGGCGCCTTCTTCGGGGCGGTCTTCTTGGCGGCCTTCTTCGCGGGCTTGCGCATCGGCTGCCAGACCGCGATCAGAGCGCCGGTCGGATCGGCCATCACGCCCATCGCGCCGCTGCCCGGGATCTCCTGGTCCGCATGTCGCTCACTCGCCTCGCAGGCGCATCCCGGCCCGCCCCCGCACACCCGAGCACCGCACACACCGCGCCAGCGACCACCAGCCCGTACCGTCCGTTCATGCTGCCTCCCGATCTCGTTTCGACATCGGTGGCGCGAGCGCGCGATCCGTATGACAGCGCCGAGCCGATCGGCGTGCGATGCGAACGCGCGCGGCGTTCTGGTAGCCTCCGCCGCATGGAACGACGCGAGATCACGATCCCCGGCGACGACGCGCACGGCGATCCGGAGTCCCCCGCGATGGCGATCGTCCCGAAGGGCGCATCGCGCGGAGTCGTGGTCATCCACGAGATCTTCGGGCGCGCGCCGGAGATCGATCGCGTCGTCGAGCGCTTCGCGTCGCGCGGATACGCCGCCGTGGCGCCGGACCTCTTCTTTCGCGGCAAGCTCCCGTGCATCCGCGCCACGTTCAAGACCATGAGGTCCGGCGAGAGCACGTGGCCGATCCGCCAGACCGAGCGCGCGCGGAGCTGGCTGTGCAAGGAGAGCGGGGTCCCGGTCGAGAAGGTCGGGATCATCGGCTTCTGCTTCGGCGGCAGCTTCGCGCTCGCCGTCGGCAAGGGCTGGGGAGCGCACTCGACGAACTACGGAAACCCGCCCGCGGCGCGCGTGATGGAGGACATCGGGCCGGTGATCGCTTGCTATGGCGGGCGCGATCGCTCGATGCGAGGCGTGCCTGCGCTGCTCAAGAAGCGGCTCGGCGAGGTGGGCGTGACGCCGGAGGTGCTCGAGTACCCCGAGGCCGGGCACTCGTTCCTGACGGATGGCCATCGGCCGATCACCGCCGCCCTCACCCGGCCCTACCTCGACGTCCGCTACGACGCGGCCGTCGCGGACGGTGCCTGGACGAAGATCATGGCGTTCTTCGATCGCGAGCTCGGGTAGGCCTCATCGGCAGATGCCCCGGGAGCTAGCGCGCGTCGTTCACGAGCGACTGGATCTCCTCGAGATCGCTCGACTCGGGATCCAGCGCGCGCGCGCTCTCGAGGTGAACGCGCGCTTCGTCGATCGCGCCACGGACGGCCGCTGCGCGCGCGAGGTCGAGCTCGTCCTTGGCGCGATCCTCGCGCTCCTGGCGCGAGAGCTCGGTGGCCGCATCGACCTGCGCCGTGTCGATCGAGGTGTCGATCGATGCATCCGCCGCGTCCGGCCCGGCATCGTTCGACGGCGAGACGCGCGCGCCGACGTCGGCCGCAACGCTCGCATCGGCGAGCCCGCCATCGTCGCCCGCTCCGTCCAGCAGCGACGGTCCATCCCCGAGCGCGAGCATCGTGAGACCACCGACGGCGAGCAAGATCACGAGGAGAGCGGCGAACCACACCCCGCTCGCGCCACCTCCTCCGGGCCGTCGCGTCGGGGGCGAGCCTTCGCCAGGCGCCAGGACGCCGGCCTCGACGAACGCTGCCTCGAGGGCCTCCGCCAGCTCCATCCCGGTCGCGAACCGACCCTCGGCCTTCTTGTCGAGGCCGCGCATGATCACGGCGTCGACCGCCTTCGGGATCGAGACCTTCGCCACGTCGCTCGGCAGCGCCGGAGTGTCGTGGATGACGGCGTGCGCGACGGAGATCGCGTCGTCGCCGGGAAACGCGCGCACGCCCGAGGTCATCTCGTAGACGACGGCCGCGAACGAGAAGATGTCCGTCCTCGGCCCGTACTTGCCCTGGGAGAGCGTCTCCGGCGCCGCGTAGCAGGGCGTCCCGAGGAACTGACCTTCCTTCGTGAGCGCCGCATCCGGCAAGCGCGCCACCCCGAAGTCGGCGAGCTTCGCGCGCCCGTCCTCGGCGAGGAGGATGTTGTCGGGCTTCACGTCGCGGTGGATGATCGACGCCTGGTGCGCGAGGTCGAGCGCGCGGCCGATCTGCCTCGCTACGTCGACCGCCTCGTCCGCCGGAAACGCGCCGCGATCGCGCAGGACCTGCTTCAGCGTCGAGCCGAGGACGAACTCGAAGACGAGGAACGGCCCGCCGATGCCGGTGTCCTCCCCGACGTCGTAGACCTGCACGATCGTCGGATCGGCGAGCCGCGCCGCGGCCTTCGCCTCGTTCCGGAAGCGCTCGAGGAAGCGCACCTTCTGGTCGGGGTGGAGGTCGAGCTCGCGCACCGTCTTGACGGCGACGAGGCGATCGAGCGACGGGTCTCTCGCCAGATAGACGGAGCCCATCGCGCCCTGCCCCAGAAGGCGGAGGACCTCGTAGCGACCGATCTTTTCCGGGAGCTTGGACACGGGCGGGGAGGAGATAGCTGCTCCGGGCAGGTCCCGTCCACCGCTCAGCGGAGAGCGCGCGGGATAGGCTCGATTCCCAGGCCGTTCAGCCGAAGCGCCCGGTGATGTAGTCCTCGGTCCGCTGCTCCTGCGGTCGGGTGAAGACCTGGTTGGTCGGCCCCTTCTCGATGAGCTCTCCCATGTAGAAGAACGCGGTGACGTCCGAGACGCGCGCCGCCTGCTGCATGGAGTGGGTCACGATGATGATCGTGTAGTCGGACGAGAGCTCGCGGATCAGCTCCTCGATGCGCGCGGTCGCGATGGGATCGAGCGCCGAGGCCGGCTCGTCCATCAGGATGACCTCCGGCTTGATGGCGAGCGCGCGCGCGATGCAGACGCGCTGCTGCTGTCCGCCGGAGAGCGCGAGCGCCGACTCTTCGAGACGGTCCTTCACCTCGTCCCAGAGAGCCGCGCCGCGCAAGGACTTCTCGACCGTCTCGGAGAGGACCGCGTCGCGCTTCTCGCCCGCGATGCGCAGGCCGAACGCGACGTTCTCGAAGATGCTCTTCGGGAACGGGTTCGAGCGCTGGAAGACCATGCCGACACGCCGGCGCACCTCGACCGGGTCCACGTTCGGCGCGTAGACATCCTCGCCGTCGAGCAGGACCGTCCCGCTGACCCGGCAGCCGTCCACGAGGTCGTTCATGCGGTTCAGCGAGCGGAGGAACGTCGACTTGCCGCAGCCGCTCGGGCCGATGAGCGCGGTGACCTGGTTCTCGCGGACCTCGAGCGAGACGCTCTTGATCGCGAGCTTCTTGCCGTAGTGCACGTCGAGCGCGCGGGCCTCCATCTTCGGCGCGGCGGCGCCCAGGGTGCTGTCGAGGCTCTCCGGCATCGCGCGCGCTTTACTTCGCCCGCTGCCGGCTGCGCAAGACGACCGCGAACAGGTTGAGCGAGAACGTGAGCGCGAGCAGCACCAGCACGGTCGCGAAGAGGACAGGACGGGCCTGATCCACGTTCGGGCTCTGCGTCGAGAGCGCGAACACGTGGTAGCCGAGGTGCATGTACATGTCGCGCAGGTCCGTCGGCAGGTACGGCAGGAAGTTCGCCGCGCCCGTGAAGATGATCGGAGCGACCTCGCCCGCCCCGCGGCCCACGGCGAGGATCACGCCGGTGAGGATCCCGCCCGACGCCTGCGGCAGCGCGACGCGGAAGATCGTCTGAAAGCGGGTCGCGCCGAGCCCGAGCGCAGCCAGACGCAGATCGCGCGGCACCGTACGCAGGGCCTCCTCCGTCGTGACGATGACGACAGGCAGCGTGAGCACGGCGAGCGTGAGCGACGACCAGATCACGGCCGGCTGCCCCCAGACGGGACCGTCGGCGTCCGCGTAGAACGTCGCGTCGATCCCGCGGCCGAGGAACATCACGAAGAACCCGAGCCCGAAGAGCCCGAAGACGATCGAGGGCACGCCCGCGAGGTTCTGCACCGCGCCGCGGACGATCGCTGCGAAGCGCGAGCCCACCGGGGCGTACTCGCCGAGGTAGATGCCCGTCGCGATCCCGACGGGGACGCCCATGAGCGTCATGAGCATCGTCAAGAGAACGGTCCCGTAGATCGCCGGAAAGATGCCGCCGCCCATCATGTCGCTCGTCGGCGACTCGGTGAGGAACGCCATCGTGATGTGGGGCGCGCCCTCTCGGACGATGTCGAAGAGCACGAACGCGGTCATGCCGAGGATCGCGACGACGGACGCGAGAGAGAGGCCCGCGAGCGTCCAGTCTGCCCCCGTGTAGCCGCTCCTTCGCCGCGCCGTCGTGCTCGCCATCAGCGCGCGCTCGCGGTGAGCCGTCGGTGCAGGCGCTCGACGACCGACGCGCCGACGCGGTTCAGGACGAACGTGACGATGAACAGGATCGTCCCGAGGAGGAAGAGCACGCGCCAGTGCGCGTCGCCTTGCGTCGCCTCACCGAGCTCGGAGGCGATCGTCGCCGTGACGGTGCGCGCGCTCGAGCCGGGCGAGAAGATGTCCATCACGGCGGCGTTGCCCGAGGCCATGAGGACCACCATCGTCTCGCCGACCGCGCGCCCGAAGCCGAGGATCACGGACGCCGCGATGCCCGGGAGCGCCGCAGGGAGCACGACGCGAGTGACGACCTGGTGCTTACGAGCGCCGAGCGCGAGCGCAGCGGCTTGCAGATCAGCCGGGACGGCGCGCAGCGCGTCCTCCGCGATCGTGAAGATCAGCGGGATGACGGCGAGCGAGAGCCCGACCGCGGCGACGAGGGCGTTCAGCCGATAGGTCAGTCCGAATGCGTCCTGCAGCAAGCTGGCGAGCACGACGAGCGCGAAGAAGCCGAGCACCACGCTCGGGATGCTCGCGAGCAGCTCGATCGCCGGCTTGAGGATCTCCCGTGCTCGTCGGGGCGCGTACTGGGAGACGTAGATCGCCGCGGCGAGCGCGACCGGGACGCTGATCATCATCGAGAGCACGGTCACGCGGAGCGTGCCGAGGAAGAGCGGCACGAGGTTGAGCTTCCGGATCGTGCCGACGGGCTGCCAGAGATACGCGGCCTCGACGTGGCCCGGCCAGGTGCGCGGCATGAAGAGCGCGGAGAGACCGCCGATCTCGTCCTGCGCGTCCGTCTCCCAGAAGAGCGGAAGCGCCTCCTTCGCGATGAAGACGAAGATGAGCACGATGGCCGCGATGGCGCCGAACGCCATCACGTGGATCACGCGCTCGCCGATGCGATGAGAGAGCGGCGTCTTGAAGCCGCTGCCGAGCGCGGGGCGCGAGCGACGCGCGGCCGGAGGGGCCTCGGGAGAGACCGGCACCACCGCCGCGTCGCCCGCCTGGGCCATCAGTGCGCGGCCGGTTCCGGAGGGACCCTGACGGCAGCGCCTTCGGGCGCGACGGGGCTCGTCGCGGGCGCGTCCGTCGGCAGGGGGTAGTAGCCGGCCTCGGTCACGAGCGCCTGGCCCTCCGGTGTCACGGCCCACGCGAGCAGATCGGCGACCGCGCCGGTGGGCTCGCCGGCCGTGTACATGAAGAGGAAGCGAGAGATCGGGTAGCGGCCGCTCACGGCGTTCTCGAGCGTCGGCGGGATCGGCTCGCCGTCGGCGGAGACCGGAAGGACCCTGACGCCTTCCGCATATCCGATGCCGCCATATCCGATGCCGTTCGGGTCGTGGCTCACGGCGTTGATGACGGCCGCCGTGCCAGGGAGCGTCTGCGCCTCCGCGGCGAAGTCCCCGCCACCGAGCACGTGCTCCTTGAAGTAGGCGTACGTGCCGGAGTTGTTCTCGCGGCTGTAGAGGACGATCGGCGCGTCCGGTCCGCCGACCTCGGACCAGTTGTGGATCTCGCCGCGGTAGATCCCGGAGAGCTGCGTGAGGCTCAGGCTCGGAACGGTGCTCGCCTCGTTGACGTAGACCGCGAGCGCGTCGAGCGCGACGCGGGTCTCGTGAGCCTCGACGTGGCGGCGCGTGCGAAGGTCGCCGCGCTCGCGCTCGCTGATGGGCCGGCTGGAGTCCGCGACGTCCGTCGTGCCGTCGATGAGCGCGGAGATCCCCGTGCCGGATCCGCCGCCCGAGACCTGGATGGTCGTCCCGGGATGGCCGTGCATGTATCCCTCGGCGAAGCGCTGCGCGAGGATGACCATCGTGTCCGAGCCCTTGAGGCTCAGCGTGGCGCCGCGCCCCGTCGGCGCGCTCGGATCGGCCCCGGAGCCCTGTGGCTCGGCTTCGCTGGAGCCGTGCCCGCCGCTACACCCAACCAGGATCGACGCGGTCGCGGCGAGGGCCAGGAGCACTGCCGAGGTTCGATTCTTCGCCATCGATTCGTTCCTTCCGTTCCAACGGCCCCGGGATAGGCGAGCCATGTGACAGACGTGTGACGGACCGGAGAGATCACCGAGGCGGACCCGGTCGTGAGCGGTCGTCTCCGCACTCTGGTTGCCCGTCGAGCACGTTTCGTCACGCGAACGCGGCCCCGAGCGCCACCCCGTCACATTAGACTTGCGTCCGTCGCCTTTACGTCACGCGATCGCCACGTATCCCGGGCAAAAAGCGGCCCGAGGCGACGATGACGCAAACAGCAGCGCGGTTGGTTCTTCTCGGGATCTTGGCGTGGACCTCGGGTGCGTGGGCCCAGGACGCGAGCGCAGTGGGCGAGCCCGAGCCGACACCGGCGCCCGCGCCCGTGACGGAGGAGGCCGCGGACGAGACGGCGCCCGAGCCGACGATCCCGTCCCCACCGCTGGCCGTGGTCGAGCCGGTGCTGCTCGACGCCACTGAGGAGGAAGGCGACATCGAGCCCGAGGAGCCGCCGAGCACGGTCGTGCCGCCTGTCGCGGCGACGGGTGACGTGCGGGTCCACTTCGAGCCCGGGCTCGGTCTCCAGATCACGAACGGCGACGGGCGCTTCGAGCTGATCATCCGCGCGCGGGCCCAGTTCCTCGCGTCCATGCGGCGGCCGGACGGCGGCGATGCCGGGGTCGACTTCGAGCTGCGCCGCGCGCGCATCTACTTCCAGGGCGCCGTGTTCGACCCGAACATCCGGTTCACGCTGCAGCTCGGCGTCTCGGCCTCGTGCAGCGACATGGGCAACAACTTCGCCGGCAACGGCTGCCCAGGGCCCGCGCCCGCGATCCCCGGCGGGGCGACGCCAGCCGCACCGCTCAGCGGATTCTCGCCGCGCTGGTCGCCCCTCCTCGACTGGAACATCGAGCTTCGCCATCTGCGCGACATGAACGTGCGCATCGGTCAGCAGATCCCGACGTTCAGCCGCACGTTCACCATCTCGGACGCCTCGTATCAGTTCATCGATCGCGCGCTGTCGGACTCCGAGTTCAACCTCGACCGCACGTTCGCGATCGAGCTGCGCTCGAACGACGTCGCCGGCCTCGGCTGGCTCCGCTACTACGCCGGCGTGATGAGCACGCAGGGACGCGACATGCCCTTCGCGCCCGATCTGCACCTCGGCTACTACGTACGCGTCGACGTCAACCCGTTCGGCTTCTTCAGCGACTACACGCAAGGCGATCTCGCGCGCACCGCGGACCCGCGCCTCTCGATCGGCGCGGCGTACGCGTTCCTCGATCGCGCACCGTTCGATCGCGGGACCATCGGGACGCTGCCGCTCGACGGCGGCACGACCGACATGCACTCGGTCACGGCCGATTTCGCGTTCGTGTGGCGAGGCTTCTCGCTCATGGGCCAGGTCGACTATCGATCGGCCACGCGGCACCCGGGTAACGGCGCACCGACCAACCCCATGACGATGATGCCCTTCGGCCCTTCGCTCCCCCGGAGCGGCTACGGAATGCTCGCGGAGGCGGGGATGATGCTCGGCGACCTGCCCCTCGAGCTCGTCGCGCGCGGCAGCCTCCTCCGACGGGTCGGGACCGCCATGGAGTCGGCGATCGTCGACCAGAACGAGGTCGGCGGCGGTCTCAACTGGTACATCGACGGCCACCCGCTCAAGGCGTCGCTCTGGTTCACCGAGGTGTGGCGCGACGACGGCGCGAACGGCGTGGGACAGACGCTGCGCCTCCAGGTCCAGGCCACCCTCTGATCGCCCAGGAGTACGCGTAGCCGGCCCGACGGATCAGGTGTCGAAGAGCCCGACGGATCAGGTGTCGAAGAGAGCGCGCAGCGCCGACCTCGAGACCTTCCCGTTGGGGTCGCGGGGCAGCCGATCGACGAAGCGAACGCGGCGCGGAAGCACGACGAGGTCGAGGTAGGGGACGAGCGCCCGACGAACGCTGGCCGTGTCGTGGCCCTTTCCGACGAGGACCGCCCAGACCTCGACGCCGCGGCTCCCGCCCACCTCCACGGCGAGCGCCGCCGCGTCCTCGATGCCTTCGACGGCGAGCAGCCGATGCTCGAGCTCGGCGATCGAGACGCGCGTTCCGCCGACCTTGATCACTCCGTCGGCCCGGCCGAGCAGCCGGAACGAACGGCCCTCGAGCCGCTCGATGCGATCGCCCGACACGAACGGCCGCGCGCCGGAAGGATCGAGAAAGGGCGAGTCGACGAGCATGCGGCCGTCGGGATCGACGTCGACCGAGACGCCGTCGAAGAGCTGCCAGGGCGCGTCCGGTCCGTTGCGATAGGCGATGCCGCCGGTCTCCGAGCTGCCGATCGCCTCGGTGACGTGCCAGCCGAGGCTGGCCTCGAGCGCTTCGGCCGTGTCTCGCGGGAGCGGCGCGCCCGACGAGAAGATCCGCTCGAGCGGCGGGAACGTCCCGGGCCGAACCAGGCGCATCGCACGCAGATGGGCGGGCACGCTGACGAGGATCCGGCTGGAGTCTCGCTTGGCCAGCGCAGCGAGCGGCTCCGCGTGGAGCACCGTCTCGCGCGTGAACGAGGCGCCCGAGACGAGAGGCAGGAGCACGCCGAACAGGAGCCCGTAGACGTGGTGCGGCGGGACGGTCGCGAGGAGCGACATGCCGGCCGAGATCCGGAACATGTCGCGAAGGACGCGCGCCTCACCGACGAGCTGTCCCGCCGTCTTGGCGCAGCGCGTCGGCGCGCCCGTCGTGCCGCTCGTGTAGACGACCACGATCGGACGGTCCGGCGGGAGCGGCGCGAACGCCGCGAAGGCGTCGGGGTCAGGGGCAGCGCCGACGAGCGTGCGCACGTCGAGCCCGAGCATGCCGGGCTGGTCGTGAAGGACGGTGACCACGTCCGGGTGCTGCCGGAGCTCGCGCACCATCTCTGGCTGCGCGTTCGGGGGCAGCGCGACGACGAGCTCGCGCGCGATGCAGGCGAGCATCGCGGCCGCGAAGAGGTAGCGGTCGTGACAGACGAGGACGACCTCTGCGCCAGGCCTCGCCTCGGGGATCGCCTGCGCGATCGCGCGCGCGTCGGCCACGAGATCCGCCGCCGTGCGCGGCTCCGCGCCGGTCGCGATCCGGTCCATCGCCGCATGGCGAGAGAGAAAGCCAGGGAGAGACGTGCTCACGGGGCGCGAACGCTTAGCAGGCGAACGGCGATCGGGCCGTCGGCGAACGAACGCGGGCTCAAGGCCCAGTGCAGCGACCGGGAGCGTCCGGCCGGAGGCAGGACGCGCCGCAGGGGCAGACCTGCGCGGACTCGCACGTGAGACCGGGGTCGCAGTCGGCATCCGACCAGCATTGGCCGTCGAGGAGAAGCAACGCGAGGTCCTCACACGTCCCAGAAGGAGCGCAGAGACCGGCGCTGGAGTCGCTCGCGACGCAGGCCTCGGTGGGCAAGCAGTCCGCGGAGTCCGCGCAGCATCCGGTCGCCGGCGTCGTGCACGCGTCGCACTCCGCGAGAAGGCCCTCGTTGATGAGCGCGCGGCGGTCGTTGAGGTAGCGGCGCCCGCTGCAGCCGCAGACCAGCGGCATGCGGACCGTCGGGAGCGCCTGGCACGTACCGAACGGCGCGCCGCACTCGGAACGCGCGCAGAAGTGGCCCGCGCCGCAGTCGGCGGACGCGGCGCAATCGCCAGGGCAGGGACCACGCGTGGACGCGCGGGCGCCGCCAGCCAGGGCCTGGCAGTTGCCGCCGTACGTGTTGCCGTCGCAGCCGCAGACGGTCTCGAGCAGGCACGGCGGCAGCGTGTCGGGGGCGCAGGTCGGCAGCTCGCCGGGGCAGGTGACGCACGTGCCGCTCGCACAGCTCGTGTGATCGCCGAGGACGCAGACGCCTGGGCACGCAGTGTCGGCCCCGACCTCGACCCCGGCGCGGTGCGCGTCACAGGCGCTCGCGTAGATCATGCCGTCGCAGCCGCAGACCTGGTCCGGAGGACAGGCCTCGGGAGCCACGCAGTAGCCTTCGCCCGCGCCATCGCAGGCGTGCACGCAGCTCCCGCCGAGACAGTCCGCGTTCGACCCGCAGACGAGCCGGGCGGCGTCGGTCGGCGGCGCATCGGCCGTGTCGGCATCCGGCAGCGGGGCGTCGGTCGCCGCGTCCTCGGCTTCGGCGTCGGCGCGCGAAGCGTCGGGCGCGCCTCCGTCCATGCCGCCGTCCTCTGGCGGCGCATAGTCGAGCGTCAGCCCGCACGCGGGGAGAGAGATGGCGAAGGCGAGCGACCCGAGCACGAGCAGACTGCGGCTCATCCTGAGAGGGTGACTCGTTTCGAGGACGAGCGCATCGCGAGCATGTCCGCTTGCGCCGCCGACCGGTGCCAGGGTAACGGTGGCTCGTGCACACCCGCTACCTCGGACGCAGCGACG
>JBBSAT010000142.1:0-18885 GCA_038252025.1 Polyangiales bacterium
CACGCGGAGCCACGACTGCTCCGTGCCGCGCACGTTGCGGAAGAAGAGCGGTGTGTCGCCATAGCGCGCGACGAAGAGATCCAGATCGCCGTCCTCGTCCGGATCGAAGACGACGAGCGCCCGGCCTTGCCCCGTGTCGACGGTGCCCGCGCTCGCCGCGACGTCCGTGAAGCCGAGCGCGCCGTCGTGACGAAAGAGCTGCATCGCGTCCGTGTCGAACGGCGCAAAGGACCAGCCGTTCGTGACCGCGAGATCGGCGTCGCTGTCGTTGTCGTAGTCGAAGAACGCGGCGCCCCAGGCCCAGCCCGACCGCATGATCCCGGCGGCCCCGCCCATCTCGGTGAAGTGTCTGCTGCCGTCATAGCGATAGAGGCGGTTTCCCCAGTCGGGCCCGAGGTCCATCCAGATCGAGGTCACGAGCCAGTCCAGATCGCCGTCGCCGTCGAGGTCGGCGAACGTGGAGCCCATCGCGTTGGTCTCCGTGCCGACGCCCGCGGCGAGCGTGCCGTTCTCGAACGTCCCATCGGCGCGGCCCCAGAACATGCGGCTCGTGCGGAAGTCGCCGTTGACGGCGAGGTCGACGTTGCCGTCCTGATCGAGGTCGAGCATCGCGACCGCGTAGACGTAGACCCCGCGCAGCGCGACGCCCATCCAGGCGTCTTCCATCGAGACGCCCGCGGCGGCGGTCACGTCCTCGAAGTAGCCGGGCATCGCAGGCCCGCGGTTCCGGAGCAGGCGAGCCATCGAAGGCCCGTCGTGAACGATCGTGCGGAAGCGCCACTCGCCCACGTAGAGGTCGAGATCCCCGTCGTGGTCGTAGTCGCCGAAGGTGACGCTCGATCCGAGGAGCGGCAGCGCCGACGTGAGCGCCGCGCCGCGCTCGGCGGCGACCTCTCGGAAGGTCGCGCCTTCGTTGAGGTAGAGACGGTGGGCGAGACCTCCGAGCACGCTGACGAAGAGATCCTGATCGCCGTCGCGATCGATGTCGCCGAACGCCGCTCCCGCGGTCGGCTCGTCGATCGTCAACCCGCGCGCGGCCGTCGCGTCCGTGAAGTTGCCCGCTCCGTCGTTGAGGTAGAGAGAGGCCGGGCCGTCGACTCGCGTCACGAAGAGATCGTCGTGCCCGTCTCCGTCCGCGTCGCCGACCGTCGCGCCGGCGAGGCCCCACTCGGCGTCGCACGCATCGCCCGGCCCTGGCATCGCCGGGTCGTCGAACAGGCAGTCCGGCGCGCGGCGGAACACGCCGTGCGTCGCGCCGAGGCCGATCGAAGCGGCGACCTCCGTGAAGTACGGCGCGCCGATGCCAGCGTCGGAGCCTCCGCCATCGAAGAAGGCGGCGTCGCGGTCGATCGACCACGCGTCCTCCAGGGGTGTGGAAGCGTCGCGCCCCGCGCCATCGGGCGAGGCCGTGGCCGGCCGGCAGCCGGCGATCACGAGGAGCGAAAGGAGGGATGCGAGGACCAGCGCGCGAGGCATCACGCGAGGATACCCGAGGGGCGCCTCGACAGCGCAGCCTACCGACGCGACGCACTCGCTGCTCTCTTCGCGAGCCGGACTGCCTGCGATCGTGGAGGTCGTCGGCTTCCCATTCTCGGCGGCGAGAACTTCGGTCGGGCGCAGCTGTCGGATGGGCGATGCCCTATCGAAGTGAGCGTGACGCCTCTGCGCACAGACGCGCAGCACGTCGACGCGAGGCGCCCGCCGCGGCCCTGATCCCGAGACGGTCGGGGCGTGCACGATCGGCGCTGGGCGTCGGTGGGGTCGTGATCGCGGTGGTGCTCGCCTCCGCGCTCGCCGGACCGGCCGCGCCTCGAGGCGCGCGTCCACGCGGTCTCCTCACCGCGATGGAGGAGATCGCCGCTTGGGTCGACGAGGCGCCGCCCGAGCCGCCTGCTCGCGATCCGTCGGTCGGCCCGCGTGCGACCCTCGGCTACTTCGACAACGCCCTCGGTGCCTCGGCTCTCGGCCGCAGCCGCTACGCGTCGCCGGCTCTGCGAACCGGCTCCTCTCCGCTGCGCCCCACGCTCGACACGCTCCTCCATCTCCGATCGGGCGCGAGCTGCGAGCTGACCCTCGACACGAGCGGCGACGCGTGCGCGGCGGAGGTGCGTTGCGACGGCATCACGCTCTACGCGTCGGACGCCGCTCACGGACTGCGCTGCGCGCCCGAGGCGGACGGCGTCGCCGACGTCGCCATGGTCGTCACGGACACGAGCCCGGCGCGAGTCGACGGCACGCCGATCTTCTTGGCGTCGTCGCGCGCGGTTCAGCTCTCGGACGACGGACCGAAGGGCGGCGTCCTCCACTTCGCGCGCCAGACCACGCCCGACGTTCTCTGAGCGCGCAGTTCGCCACGTCGTGAGACGCGCTGCCACGGCGGACGGCTCGCGCGCGAGGGCATGGCCGTTGCTCGAACGGTCGCATGCGCTCTTCTCCGCCCAAGGTCCTGCGCCGCGTGCTCGCGCTCCTCGCCGTCCTCGCGAACGCGGTCTTCAGCTACGGCTACACCCGGCTCGGCGGGGGGGCGGAGAAGGTGGCAGTCATCAGCGAGCGGTACGACAACCTCTTCTCGCCAGCGTCCTACGCGTTCGCCATCTGGGGAGTGATCCATCTCGCGTTGATCACCTATGCGGTGATCACGCTCATGCCCTCTCAGAGCCACATCGCGCTGCACGATCGCATCGCGACTCCGCTGATCGCAGCGAGCGCGCTCATGATGGGATGGGTCGCCGCGTTCACGAACGACCGACCCATCGTGTCTCTCGTCATCGTGGTCGCGGTCCTCATCTGCGCGATCGCGATGTACCGGCGCGTCACAGCCGCGCTCACGGTCGGACCTCAGCGGCGGTCGTGGCTATTTCCGTTCTCGCTCCTTCTCGCGTGGATCTCCGTGGCGACCATCGCGAACGCGACCATCGCGCTCGTCGCGCTCGGCGCGTACCCGAAGTCCGTCCCGCTCGCCACGCTCATGCTCGCTGCGGCGGTCGTGCTCGGCCTCCTGATGGCAGCGCGGTTCCGCGACGTCGTGTTCCCGCTCGTGATCGCATGGGCCTCGCTGGCCCTGGCGCTCAGGGGCGCGAGCTCGAGCACGGTGTTCGCGACCGCGGCGTTGATCGGCGCGCTCGTCAGTCTCGCCGCGTCGATCGTGCTCGTCCTGCTTCGGATGGAGCAGACCTTCGGCTTCGGCGTGCCGATCCGGCGCCAGCCATCGCTCGCAGAGCCCGCGCCCGCCTGAGCCACGCTTCCTACTGACAGATCGGGCCGAAGCCCGTGTCGTTGCAGGAGAGCCCGCCGTCGCAGGCGCGGCCTGCGCAGCACGGTCGACCGGACGTGCCACAGAGGCAGAGCGGACCGAAGCCGGTGTCGAGGCAGAGGCTGCCGTCGTCACAGACCCGACCCGCGCAGCAGGGAGTGTCGCGCGTGCCGCAGAGGCAGAGCGGGCCGTAGCCGGTGTCGAGGCAGGTGCTGCCGTCGTCGCAGGCTCGACCTGGACAGCAGGGAGTGCCGCGCGTGCCGCAGAGGCAGAGCGGGCCGAAGCCGGTGCCGATGCAGAGGATCCCCGTATCGCACGTCGTGCCGTTGCAGCATATCTGGCTCCGCGCGCCGCACTGGCAGCGCTGGCCCGACGACGTGTCCGCGCAGAGGGCGCCATCGCGGCAGGCGCTTCCTGAACAGCAGGGCTCTTCGCGACCGCCGCACGGACGGCAGGCGTTCGATGCGCACGTCGCGCCCGCGTTGCACGCCCCGTCGCAGCAGGCCTCGTTCGGTCGGCCACACGACACGCACACGCCCGTCGCGCTGCACACGCTACCTGCGCCGCACGTGCCGCCGCAGCAGGGCTCGTCGCGTCGTCCGCAGCTGGGCTGTGCGTCTGGTACGCAGAGCAGCGCCACGCTGCAGTGCTCTGCGCGTCCGCAGAGCGCGTCGTCGCCGCCATAGAGGCATGCGTTGCCTTCGCAGACGGCGCGAACGCAGTCGCCCGGGGGGCCGCTCGTGCAGTCCGCGTCGCGCGCGCACTCTCCGGCGCCGCAGAGCTCGGGGGTCTCCGGCGTGCATCCGGGATCGACGCATACGCCGCCGTTGCAGGCGGTGAGACGCGGGCTCCCGTTCGGCGGACAGAGCGCGCCCTCGCAGCTACGCGAGATCACGGACGTCATCGAGAACGTGCTGGTGAACTGAAGCGTCGTGGTGCGCTGCGCGATCACGCTCCCCGTGTCCGAGAGGAGCGAGACGCGCACCCAGTACGCGCCGGGCGGGAGCTCGCGAAATTCCGCGACGCGCGCGCCCGACAGGAAGTCGAACGCCGGCGCCACGGCGACCTCGGCCGGCGTCCCGAACGGCGCGTCGCTCGCGAAAGGTGTGGGTGAGATCTCGGTCCGCACGGCGCCGAACTCCTCCGTCGCGAGGTAGTCGGTGCGCACGTCGACGGTGAGCCCCGCGCTGTTCGCACAGCCGGCGGACAGCGCGATCGAGAAGAGGAAGAGCGCGTTGCGGCGAGCCATCACGACGCTGCCTAGTGTATCCGAGCGTCCGGCCGAGGTCCCTGGCTTCGGGCGGTCTGCCTGAAGTACGCTCCGGGTCATGCGCTTGAACGCCCTCTGGGTCGTGCTCCTCGCTTGTTGCTTCTCCATCCTCCTCGCCGTGCCCACGCGCGGTCACGCGCAGACGGACAGCGGCTCGGATGCCGAAGCCCGGCGCCTCTTCGAGGCCGGACGCGTCGCGTACGCCGCGGACGACTTCGAGGAGGCCGTGCGCAACTTCCGCCGCGCCTACGTGTTCTCGCCGCGCTACCCGTTGTTCTACAACATCGGTCAGGCCGAGTTTCGTGCTGGTCACGATGCGCAGGCGCTCGAGGCGTTCGAAGGGTTCTTGCGCCAGGCGTCCGACGACGACGGGAGGCGGGGCGAGGTGCAGGAGCGTGTGCGGGTCCTGCGGGCGATGGGGACGACCGTGACGACGATCGAGACACCCGCGCTCACGACCCCGGAGCCCGAGCCCGAGACGGGATCGAGCGCGCCGATCGAACCGCTCGCGAGCTCGAGCGCGAGCGGCGGGGAGGGCCCCGGCGTTGCCCCGTGGGTCGTGCTGGGCGTCGGCGCCGCGGCTGCGATCGTCGGTGCGGTCCTGATGGGCGTCGGCGCTGCCGATGCGAGCACGGTCACGGGAGCCGCTGACGGTGCGCGCTGGGCCGACCTCCAGGGCCCGGCGGGCGCTGCCAACACGGAATTCGGTGTGGGGCTCACGCTCCTCGCAGTGGGCGTGGTCGCAATGGGCGTGGGGCTCGTGTGGGCCGTGGCGGGCGGCGGCGGATCGAGCGATGCGTCGGCGAGCCTGCGGCTCGGACCTGGTGGGATCGCTCTCGAAGGGAGCTTCTGATGCGAGCGAACCTGACTGCTGCGTTCCTCGTCGCGCTCGCTGGCGCTCTCGCGAGCGGCTGTCTCTCGGTCGACCCTCCCGAGGGGCACCTCGCTTGCACGACGAACGCGGACTGCCCGCCGACGTGGATCTGTCGCGCCGACGATCGATGCTACCGAACGGAAGAGGGGACGATCGACGCCGGGGTGGACGCTGCGCTCGACGCACCGATGCTCGACGTCGGCCCCGTCGACGCCCCGGACGTCGGCCCGCAAGACGTGGGCCCGGAGGACGCGCCGTCCGGCGGGGACGCCGACGTGGGCACGGTCGACAGCGGCCCGATCGACGGCGGACCGCCACCCTGCATCGTCGCTGCCGACTGCGACGACTCGGACGCCTGCACGACGGACGGCTGCGACGCGTCGGGCCTCTGCACGCACGACGACGTCGTCTGCTCGGACGACGCGTTCGCATGCACGACGGCCACGTGTGATCCGGCGATCGGCTGCGAGCAGGTCCCGGACGACGCGGCCTGCGACGACTCCGTGAACTGCACGGTGGACGACTGCAGCGTGACGCTCGGCTGCGTCAACGTCCCGAGCGACGCGTTCTGTTCGGCGGGTCGCACGTGCATGCCGGGCGGCGCGAGCCCGGATCCGATGGGCTGCATCGTCGCGCCGATGTGCACCACGTCGGCCATGTGCGACGACTCGCTCTTCTGCACGATCGATGCGTGCACCGCCGGCTCGTGCACGCACAACGCGCGCGTCTGCCCGCCGGACACGAACCCATGCACGCTCGCGCCCGTCTGTAACGAGGGCGCTGGCGCATGCATCCAGGCGTTCGACCCGACGAGCCTCTCGGCGCCGATGCACTGCGGAAGCTCCCCGGGGACCTGTCTGGTCTGTATGGCCACCGCTCCCAGCACCGTTGCGACGTGCACTGCCGGGACGTGCGGCGTCGGGTGCGTGCCGGGCCACGTCGACCTCGATGGCAACGCGGCGAACGGCTGCGAGTGCACCGTCGTCGCGGGGCCCGATGACGCAGACGATCTCGCCACCGACACGGACTGCAGCGGGTTCGACGGCGAGCGCGGCCGGCACATCTACGTGACGCCCACCGGTGCCGGTCGCCACGACGGCGCGTCGCCGGTGGACGCCGCGACGCTGGCCGAGGCTGCGGCGCTGGTCAGCAGCGGCAGCTCCCGCTTCGAGATCCTCCTCGCGGTCGGTTCGTACGCGCTCGCGGCGCCGATCACATTCGACCGCAGCGTGACCCTCTTCGGCGGGTACAACCTCGCGTTCACCGCGCGGCCGAGCGGCATGCGCACCGTCATCAGTTCGCCGACCGCCACGGCGATCACGGTTCGCACCGTCAGCATGTTCCGGATGGACTCGGTGGACGTGACCACCGCGGACCAGACGACGACGGGCGCCGCGACCACGACGATCGTGATCATCGGTTCCGTCGGCGTGGTCCTGCGCCGGAGCACCGTGACGGCCGGCAGCGGCGGGTCTGGCGTGGATGGCAGCAACGGGGCGGGCGGGCCGGATGGCCCGAACGGCGCGGACGGCGACTCGGCGATGCCCACGTCGGCGGGTGCCGGCGGACGCGGTTTTGGCATCGGCCCGGCGGCTTCGGGTCGAGGCGGCGACGGCGGCGGCTCGGGCCTCGCCGGCTCGCCCGGCACGAACGCGGCGACGGTCATGGTCGGCTGCGGTGGCGGCGGAATGGGGGGTATCCGCGACGTGCCGACGACGTGTCTCGGCAGTGCCGCAGGCGGCGGGGGCTCGCCCGGGCTCTCCGGCTGCGCCGGCATGGGCGGCGGTACGGGCCCCGGAGGGGTCTCGGCGGGAGTGTTCGTCGCCGGAAACTACCGGACAGCGGACGGGATGACTGGCGGCAACGGGATGGTCGGCCTCGGCGGCGGCGGCGGAGGCGGCGGCGGCGCGGCGCGCTGCGGGTCGAGCAACGCGCTCGGCGGCGGCGGTGGCGGCGGCGCGCTCGGCGGCGGCGGTGGTGACGGCGGCGGCGGAGGATCCGGGGGCGGCGCCTCGATCGCCATCGTCGTGCTCGACTCGTTGGTGAGCTTCGACGGGATGACGATCGTGACGCGATCAGGCGGTCGCGGCGGCATGGGCGGGAGCGGCGGCGGCGGAGGCCGCGGCGGCACCGGCGGCGCTCGCGGATCGGGAGGCGTGTCCGGCAGCGCGTTCGGCGGCGCTGGCGGTAACGGCGGCAACGGCGGCAACGGCGGCAACGGCGGCTGCGGCGGCGGCGGCGGCGGCGGGCCGTCCATCGGCGCGTGGGGCCAGGGCGTCTCGTCGCTGACGATCCTCGGCGGCGGCGTGACGTACACGCTCGGGACGGCAGGCACTGGCGGCGGCAGCTGCGGGTCCACCGGAGGCGGAGCCGTGGGCATGCGGATGGGCACGCTGGGCCTCTGAGGTTTGCGCCTCTGAAGCTGGCGGTCGCACACCGACAGGCATCCTCACCGTCGGAACGACGGCGATCGGATCGAGCCTCACGCACACGGTTGGAGACGCGGTGGACTCTCGATTCGGCTTGGTCATGGTCTGCTGCGCGACTGCCATGCTCGCGGGTTGTCACGACGCGCACGAGCGCGGCGTCGACGCGAACGTCGATGCGCCGGTGGACCCGTGTGCGCTCGAGGACGGCGAGTGGACCTCGGTCGGGACGGTCGATCCGTCGAGCACCGATCCGGCCTGTCGAGCACAGTCGATCCCGGAGTGGCGCGTGAGGTCCCTCCAGGAGGTCATCCGACCCAACCCATGCGAGCTCTGCGACGCGTGCGACGCGACGCTTCCGGTCCTCCCGGACTGCAGCTCGTCCGTGACTCTCACGTGCGCCAGCGGCTTGCGTGGCGCGATCGTCGGGCGCCGGATCAGCGAAACCGAGCTCCAAGTGACGACGCGCATCACGTCCCCAACGGGGCTCACGTGCGTGATCAACGTCGTCGCGACTCGGCTGGATCACTGAGGGGCATGGCTCGCTGCGGGTGCGCGAGCCGATGGGTTTCGCGGCCTCAGACCTTGATGGCGCGCGTGACCAGGAAGTCCTGTCGGACGACGTTCGACTCGAAGTACGTCGCGATCAACGCCTCGAGCTCTCTGCGATACTCGGCGAGCCGCGCCGGCTCCGCCTCGAGGGCGCGGGCGAGCCGGGCCATCGGTCCGATCTGCTCCAGCGCGAGCCGCATGTGGCCAGGGCTGAGCGCGGGGAAGCGCATGATGTCGCGGTCGAAACAGACGTCGCGCACGGCGCTGCCGAGGCGCTCGCGCACGACGTTGGGATCGCCCCACTGGGGCGGCGCGCCGAACCCGGGCGGGGGCGGGGGCGAGTACTTCGCCGTGACGCGGAACATGCTTCCGGTGAACAGCTCGGGTGGCCACGTCGAGAACGCGATCGTCCCGCCGGGCCGGAGCACGCGAAGCATCTCGGCGAGCGCGGCCGCCGGACGCGGCGCGAACATGTGCCCGAACTGGCTCAGGACGACGTCGAACGAGGCCTCGGCGAACGGAAGCGCCTCGACATCGCCTTCGTGCCAGTCGATCTCGACGTTCGCGACGACCGCGCTTTCACGCGCACGCGCGATGAGCTCGGGCGTCAGGTCGATGCCGGTGACCTTGGCTCCGACCCGCGCGGCAGTGAGCGCGACGACGCCCGTCCCGCACCCCACGTCGAGCACGCGCGCGCCCGAGTGGATCTCTGCGAAGTGCACGAGCCGAGGGGCGGCCGTGCATGTGATGTTCTCCATCGGCGCGAAGGTCGACCACGCGTCGCGCTACGCGGCCTTGAACTGGGCGACTGGGTCCATCGATGCCTCCTTCGAACGGGGCGCAGACCCTAGCACCGCTCGAAGCGCGCGGAGGAGAGACGCCGCGCGCGCCGCGCGCTTCGCCGGCAGCGCACGGCGCCGCCAGCTCAGCAGTCGCGCGCGCCCGGCGGCGGCATGTCGGTCGGCGGCGTGGCGAACGGGGGGCTCGCGAAGTCGAAGAGGTCGAGCAGCGCGTCGGAGTTCGCGTCGCGACCGGTGATGGCCGGCAGATCGTGGATGGCCTCGATGAAGCGCAGGATGCTCGTGTGGCTGTGCACGCGGTGCGACACGAAGGCCGCGCGCGCGTAGGGCGACACGATCACCAGCGGCACGCGCGCGCCGAGCGTGTCGAACGCGCTCTCCGAGGGGGACGCGAGGCAAGCGGACGGCGGCCTGACGTGGTCGAAGTAGCCGCCGCCCTCGTCGTACGTGAAGAAGATCGCGAGGTGTGACCAGAGCGGGCTCGCGAACGCCGCCTCGAGGATCGGGTGCATCGCGTTCTCGCCGTCGTGGACGCTGCCCGGCGGGTGCTCGTCGTTCGGCTCGAGGTCGACGAAGCTGACGGGCGGCAGCGATCCATCGGCGAGCGCCGGCAGGAACTCCGTGTACGGGTGGATGTTCCGGAACGAGGTCGGCAGCGTGCCCGAGAAGGCCTCGAACGAGCTCGCGTTGTACGCGATCCAGGGGACACCCGCCGTGTCGAGCGAGTCGAACACGAAGGGACCGTCGGGATAGCCGGCGTACGACTCGCGGATGCCGTTGCTCGTGCCGCCGTAGAGATACGAGCGGTTCGGGTGCGTCGGGCCGAGGACGCTCGCGAAGTAGCGGTCCGAGGCCGCGAACGTCGTCGCCATCCAGCTGTAGAAAGGATGGTCCTCGTCGGTGAGATAGCCCATCGCGTTGCGGCCGCCGCTGCGCGCCCAGCCGTCCATCGCGCCGTCGTTCCAGCCCGTGTGCATCGCCGCCCAGTTGTGCGCGACGTCGGGGCCACACGTCGGCGACTCGTGCCAGGGCGCGATGGGCGCGCCGGTCCGATCATCGTTCGTGTAGCCGTCCGGGATGCCTTCGGTATCGTGTCCCAGCGTGCCGAACATGTGATCGAAGGAGCGGTTCTCCTGCATGATCACGATGATGTGCGTGATGGCCGTCCGAGCGGCGCTCACGTCCGGGAGCGTGTCGGCCACCACGGCGCCGGCGGCGAACGTGCAGGCCTCGCGATCGGCCGCGAGCGGGTCGTCGGGCGGAGGCGGGCCGGCGTCGGGCGGCGGGCCGGCGTCGTGCGGCGGCGCGGCGTCCGTCGTCCCGACGTCGGGCGCTCCGGCTTCGAACGGGACGCCGCAGGTGCCCGGGCCGCCGTCGCGGCACGACGAGTCTCCTGGCCCTGAGTCGGTCGGTGCAGGGCCGTCGGAGCATGCCGAGAGAAGGAGAGCGACGAGGCCGGTTCGCACGAGAACGGAGGTTGAAAGCATCCGGGAGGATGACCCCCGGGAGCGCCGCGATCAACGGCTCGCAGTGTCGCTCGAACGGCGGTAGCTTCCGCGCGGGCCGAGGAGGCGTGTGTCCGAGAAGCCGCCGCGTACCCTGACTGGATCGAGAGCGGCCTTCGTCGACAAGCGGCTCGTCACCGCCATCATGCGTGCGTTCGGGCAGCATGCGGGGGAGGACCGCGCCATCGACGCGGCGGACCTCCAGCGCGCGCTCGGCCTGAAGAGCCCCTACCTCGCCGGCCGCCTGCTCGCGCGCTTCGACCGCGACGGCGATGGCGTCGTCCTCCGGGACGACTTCCTCGACGGCGTGCAGCGCCTCGTCCTCGGCAGCGATCGCGACAAGCTCCGCTTCGCTTTCAAGCTCCACGACGACGACGACGACGGCTCGATCGACGAGACCGAGCTCAGGCGCATGATCGCGCTCAGCCTCGCGGAGTCCGACGTGAAGGCCAAGGGCGGCCAGTCGCCCGCAGCGCTCGCGAGCGCGTTGCTGCGCGACGCGGACGTGAACCGCGACGGACGCATCTCGTTCGATGAGTTCGAGGCCGTGGTGCAGAAGCACCCGCGCATCCTCGAGAAGATGACCCGGAGCGAGGCCCTCTGGATCGTCCCGAGCGAGGATCTGCTCGCGCGCCTCGACGCGCCCAACGAGCCCACGCTCGCCGTGCGCGCGCAGCGCTGGCTCCAGAACCACTGGCGCGCCTTCCTCATCCTCGTCGTCTGGGGCCTCGCCAACGCCGTGCTCTTCACGAGCGTCTACGCGGCGGGGGCCGACCCGCTCATCGCGCGCGGCAACGCGACGGGCCACTGCCTCAGCATGAACGCGGCGCTCGCCCTGCTTCCCGTCATGCGGCGGTTCACGACGATCCTCCGTGCGAGCGGAGTCGGAAGCGTCCTGCCCATCGACGACGCGATCGACTTCCACGGCCTGGTGGGGCACGCGATGTTCGGGCTCGCGATGGTTCACGCCGGCGCGCTCGTCCTCGGCTACGAGCTCGGCCACGCGCACGGCTCGCTCCTCCACCTCTTCACGCGAACGGTGCGCGGTGCGACGGGCGGTCTTCTCCTCGTCGTCTTCATCGTCATGTGGGCCTTCGCGCTCGAGCGCGTCAGGCGGTCGCGCCGCTTCGAAGCGTTCTACTTCACACACCTGCTCTACGTCGTCTGGCTGCTCGGCGCGGCCATCCACGAGCCGATGTTCCTCGCGTGGACGGCGGTGCCGATCCTCGGGCTCGTCCTCGAGCAGGTCGTGCGGGCGTGGCGGCGCGGTTATGCGACCGTCGCGCACGAGGCGACCGCGCTGCGATCGGGCGTCACGCAGCTCGAGGTCGAGCGCCCTACGGGCTTCACCTTCCAGCCGGGCGACTACGCGTTCCTGCGCATCCCCGCGATCGCCAAGCGTGAGTGGCACCCGTACACGATCAGCAGCCCGCCCGAGGCGGACTCGCTCAGCTTCCACGTTCGCTCTCTCGGAAACTGGAGCAGCGCGCTGCGTAGCCACGTCGAGAAGAGAGAGCAGGGCGCCGAGCCCGGCCCGGTCCTCGTTCACGTCGACGGTCCGTACGGCTCACCGACGGCGCACTTGCACGGATCGCGGTTCGCCGTCCTCATCGGCGCGGGCATCGGCGTGACGCCCTTCGCGAGCGTCGTCTCGAGCCTCATCCGGCGCGCGGGTACGGAGAGCGCGAGCCAGCTCGTCAAGGGCCACTTCTTCTGGGTGAACCGCGATCAGTACTCGTTCGAGTGGTTCACCTCGCTGCTCGAGGACGCGGAGCGGCGTGACACGACGGGGCTCTTCGACCTCCACCTCTACATGACCGACGGTCGCTCGGGCGCGACGGCCACGGCGCTCGAGGCCGCGCGCGAGCTCGCTCACGACCAGGGCTTCGGCGACGTCGTGACGGGGCTTCGCGCGTACACCCACATCGGCCAGCCGGACTGGAAGCGGGCGCTCTCCGCGATCCGCGCGGCACACGCTCCTTCGAAGGTCGACGTGTTCTTCTGCGGTCCGCCCGGGCTCGGCGCGAAGGTGCGGAAGGTCTGCCGCCAGCTGGAGATGCCTTTCCACGAGGAGAGGTTCTGATGCGCTCTCGCGTCGAGGCCGTGCTCCTCTCGCTCGCGCTGCTCGCGTGCGCGCCGCCCGCCGAAGAGACTCCGTCCTCCGGTGAGTGCGCGCGCTGTCACGCCTCGGACTTCGAGCGTGCTCG
Source organism: Polyangiales bacterium (assembly GCA_038252025.1). Lineage (GTDB taxonomy): Bacteria > Myxococcota_A > Polyangia > Polyangiales > Sandaracinaceae > JBBSAT01. The sequence continues at coordinate 12,888 of JBBSAT010000142.1, forward strand.
GCATCCGCCGCACGTCGGCGTTCGTCCCACCACCTGCGGCGTCTGCCACACGCAGCTGGCGTGGTCGCCGGACGTGCTCGACCACGAGTGGGAGCTCACGGGCGCGCACGCAGACGCGACGTGCTTCGACTGCCACGTGGGATCGCCGCGCGTCTTCGAGGGCACACCGACGGAGTGCGTCGGCTGTCACCGCGACGACGAGAGCCACACCTTCGCCGCGCACCATACGTTCGGGACCGACTGCGCCTCGTGCCACACGACGACGGCCTGGAGACCGGCCGCGCATCCGCCCGAGCCCGAGCCGGAGCCCGCGCCGATGCTGGACGCAGGCCCACCGGACGCCGGGCCGCCCGCACGCGTGACCCGGCCACGCACGACGCGCCCGACGACCACGCGGACGCCGACGACGAGGCCGACACCGCCGCCCACGCCCCCGCCGGACACGACGACCCAGGCTTCACAGCGCCGTTGAGCCGCCTCACGATCCCCGACGAGCCGCGGCTCGTCAGCCCTGCTTTTTGCGCCCCTGGATCAGCCCGGCGACCTCGCTTCGCGTCAGCTGCTGTCCGGTCGTCGCCCGCGGCGGGAGGAGGAGGCGCTCCATCTCGCTGATCAGGGCCACGTCGTCGATCGGCTTCGCGAGGTGCGCGTTCGCCCCGGCCGCGAGCGCGCGCTGGACGTCACCGTCGTCGACCCGGGCGCTGAGCGCGATCACCGGGATCCCGGCCGTCTTCGAGTCGCCGCGGAGTATGCGGATCGCGGTCCAACCGTCCATCACGGGCATCGTCAGGTCCATCAGGATGATGTCGGGCGGAAGCAGCCGGGCGGCTTCCACGCCGAGCTTGCCGTTCACCGCGGTGTGGACCTCGTACCGCTCCTCGAGGAGCTGCCCGAGGAGCTCCATGACGAGCGCATTGTCCTCGACGATCAAGACCGTCTTCAATTGGCACCCGGTCCTTCCGCGTTGCCGAAACTACCAGCCGCGCTCCTGCGCCAAGCCACTCATGTTTTGCACGTAGTCGGGGGTCGCATCGAGCACAATAATTCGCGCTCGGCCTGCGATCCAGCCGAGCCTCAGCTGCCCGAGAGCGTCGTGAGGCTCTCGATGCGATCCGGCGCGGTCGCGCTCGCCGTCTCCACGGCCGTGAGCGCGCTCGCCGGGATCGCGCGGACGAGCTCGACGTTCTGATCGGCGGGGTCGTGGCTGACCTCGTCCGACCAGTGCGAGAGCCACTCCATCTGGGTCAGCGCACGGTAGCGGCGCTCGAAGCAGTCGTCGGTGTCGTAGTCGATCAGCGTCGCGAAGATCGAGAGCGTGCCGTCGCCGTTGTTCACGAGCTCGATCGTGCGGGCCTGCGAAGGGAAGTCCGCGATCGCGCTCGTCATGATCTCCCAGTAGCCGGGATGCGCGAGGTCTGCGCCATCGATCGCGCGGATCCGGTTGTCGTGTGTGTGCCCGACGAGCCACGCGATCACCTCGGGACGCGCGCTCACGATGGCCTCGAGCTCGTCGCCCGTCAGCGCGCCGGGCACGGGCGTCGTGCCGAGCTCGCCCTCGAACGGGTTGATCGATCGCGTCGAGTGGTGCGACGCGAGGAAGACGAGCACGCCGTCGGCGACGGCGCGATCGAGCTCCGGGATCAGCCAGCCGTCGACCGTCGCCTGCAGCACCATGCCGCTCGAGCCGCCCGTGCGGTCGCTCGTGTCGAGCGCGAGCACGCGGAGCAGGCCCGGGACGACGTCGAACGACCAGTTTGCGCCGAGCGTCGTGTCCACCGGGCCCGTGCTCGGGTAGCCGTGGCCCGGTGGGCCTTCGTCGCCACCAGAGGTCGCCTCACGCAGGATCGAGACGATGTCGTCGCGCTCGAGGATGCGGCGGCCCGGATCGGAGGGGACGTCGCCGCGGAACGACGGCGCGTACCACTGTCGGTAGTCGCGCGTTCCGGTCGCCGCGCGCGTTCCGATCGCGACGTCACGCAGGCTGTCCGACGGCGTCGTGATGCCGACGACCTCCACATCATGGTTGCCAGGCACGTAGAACCAGGGCGCGGGGAAGGGCGAGGGGTCGAAGGGATCCTTTGGGTCGTTGTCCGCGCCGGGAACGGGATCGTCGTCGTCGCCGGAGTCGGTCTCGAGCCCCGGCTCGCCGTTCATGAGCGCGATGACCCAGCGCAGCTCGTTCTCTTGCGCGCTGTCGGCGCAGTCGCCCGTGATGATGCCGAAGTCGAAGGGGCGCGCGGGTCGCTCGATGCGGGCGAACGTCCGGCTCATCGCCGAGACGGTCCGAGACAGATACGCCTCCTGTGAGCGGAGGCCGCCCGGGATCGCCGGGTTGTCGGTGCCCGTGAGCCTCGTGGGCGACTCGTCGTCGACCAGCTGGAAGTCGGAGTAGTGCCCGAGCCAAGCGAGCGAGCGGCGCCCGACGGTCGCGGTCGTGGTCGCGCCGAGATCCGCGCGCAGCATGTGCGTCTGCCCCGGGCCGGCCGTCGTCACGTGGAAGTCGAGCGTTCGGTACATCATCTCGCCGCGCTCGCTCGCCGGGTTCAGCGACATCGCGGTCGCGAGACGGCTCGCGCCCGGTACGAGCCGACCTTCGAGCGTGCTCATGACGTGCGGGAGCGCGACGGCGGGCACCGGGTCGGTGTCCTCGCAGCGAGGGAGGCGAAGGCCCATGTGCACGTCGGCGTCGTCGGTGGGCGCGGCGTCGCCGGGAGAGCCATCGAGCTCTCGGGCGTCGATCGTTCCGCCGCCGTCGAGGTTCGCCGGCGCGGCCGGATCGCAGGCGGTGGTCAGGGCGAGCAAGGAGAGGAGGAGCCGTCTTGAAGCCATGGACGAATGTTACGTCCATGTGACGGCGGAGTGACAGGGGCTCGTGGCGCCCTTTCATGTCTCGCTCCTCCCGCGTGAACGGGGAAGGCAACCTCCACGACCGCCTTCAGTCCACGTAGCCGAGCGCTCGGAGGCGAGCCTCGGTGCGCGCGAGGTCGGGCGCGTCACCGAGGGTGGGCGCGACGGTCGGCAGCGTGAGCGAAGGCTGCGTCGTCCTCGTGAGGATCTCGCGAAGCACGCGTCCCGGCATCTCGTCGAGCGGAGCCACGCCGAGACGCGCGAGCAACGTGGCGCTCGCGTCCGCGATGCGCGCCGGAACCTCGCCTGCTTGCGCGATCGACGGCCCCGCCGCGAGGAACAAGCCGTGCGGGCGATGGCTGCCCGGCAGGCTGCGACCCTTTCGACCGAGCCACTCGTCAGGCTCGAGGCGCCGGAGGACGCGCGCGTCCGGTGCGCTGCTCGACGGCATCAGGTTGTACGAACGTCCCTCGTCGAACGCGAGCTCCAGCACGAAGTCCGGCGCGCGATGCGTCAGCGGCCCGAAGTAGACGTCCTCTCGCGCGTGGATCGCCCCGATGATCCGCGCGCCGGTCCACGGATCACGGAGCCGCTCGGCGAACGCGTCGAGCTCCTCACGCAGCGCCGGGAGCTCGCGAGGCTCGACGGTGCCCTCGGGCTCGCGACCACGAAGGTTCACGATCAACGACGGAAAATAGTTGAGCTCCTCGGAGAACACGCGCGTGCGGGCGAGGTCGATGCTGCCGAAGCGCGCGCGGCTCTCGAGCCAGCCAGGCAGCGCGCGGCCGAGCATCGAGAACGCTCTCTCCTTGAGCCGCGGAGGCATGCGCGTGAGCGCCGACTCCTTCAGCGCCCGTGTCAGCCCGCTGCCCACGCGGCTCGCGAGGCGTGGCGCACGAAACCGGAGCAGGCCTGCGGCTTCGAGCACGCGGTTCAGGTAGACGACCTTGTCCGCCGACGCGCCCGAGCCGTGATCGCTCACGACGGTCACCTCGGTCTCCGGACCGGCCGCCGCGAGCAGCTTCGCCACGGCGCGATCGAGCGCCTCGTAGACCCTCGGCAGCCCCTCCTCGGCGTCCTTCGACACGTTCTTCGGCCGTCGCGGCGAGCCTCGATCGAAGAGGCCGTGCAGGTGGTGTGAGGCGGTGTCGCTCTCGCCGAAGTAGCAGGCGAACACGTCCCAGCGCCGCCCCGAGAGGAGGTGAGCGAGCATCTCTGCGCGCCGATCGACCTTCGCGGCGAGGATCCCGCCGAGCCGGTCGTGGAATCCCTCGGCGTCCGTCGCGAACTCGTCGGCCTCGTCGAAGCGCATCGGGCCGAAGCGACGCGTGAGCTCGTCGAACACCGACTCCGGGGCACAGAACGAGCGATCGGCCTCGAACGCGACGGGCGAGTCCCAGCCGCTGATCGAGATCCCGTTCGCGAGCTTCTCGGGCGGGTAGGTCCCCGGAAAGAAGAGGGACGCGCAGGAGAGTCCGAGCGCGTCGAGGCGCGCGAGGATCGTCGGGACGGCGCGCGCCGAGCCGCTCGCGAAGCGCACGCGGTAGCCGTCGCGCATCGTGAAGTCGAAGACGCCGTGCGTGCCGGGATCCATCCCGGTGAGGAACGTCGTCCAGTTCGGCAGGGTCGCGAACGGCAGCACGCTGAGGAGGCGCGCGTAGGCGCCGCGATCGCGCAGAGCGAACAACGTCGGGAGACGCTCTCTGCCGATGGCCTCGACGAGGTCCCAGTCGGCGCCGTCGAGGCCGATCACGAGGTGGCGCGCCGTCATGCGCGGTCGCTCCGTCGGAGATCGCGTCCCTGCATCTCGGGCGGAGCCTCGATGCCCATCACGCCCAGACAGGTCGGCGCGACGTCGAGGATCGAGGCGCCTAAGGCGCGCCCGCGCGCGCTCACGCTCGGACCCGAGAGCACGAAGACGCCGTCCCAGTCGTGGTTGCAGCCGCCGCGACCTCGATCGCCTTCGACGTCCTCGATGCTCGCGAAGATGCTCGGCGTGCCGATGGCACCGAGCGACCGATGCGAGAGATCTCCGAAGAACACGAGGAGATCGGGCGCGACGCCGCGCACCTCGCGATAGACCTCCTCGGGGATCACGACGCGGCTCGCGAGCGCGCGGCCCTCCTCCTCGAGGCGCGTGAACATCGCGGCGAGCTCGCGTCGCGCGCCGTCGATCCCATCGAGCGAGAGCCCACCCTCGCTCTCGCGGCCCGCCACGTTCAGGAACACCCGAGCGTAGTAGCCGCCCTCGCTCCAGGCGCGGGTGCGGGACCAGTCGACGTTGGCGTGATCGAGGGGCGTCGGTCCCTCGGGCTCCTCCTTCATCACCAGCCAGCCGGCGCGCCTCAGCACCTCGTTCACGTAGACACCGCCGTGGAGCGAGCGCGCGCCGTGATCGCTGACGATCATCAGGTGAGCTTCGGGCCCGGCGCGCTCCATCAGCTGCGCGATGCGCGTGTCGAGGTAGGCGTACACGTCGCGCGCTTGGCGTCCGCGCGGGCTCGCGGGGTCGTGCCTCGGATCGCTCGGATCCATCGCCGGCCAGAGCGCGTGGTGCAGCCGGTCGGTGGCCATCTCCACCATCATGAGGAAGTCGGGCGCACGCGTGGCGAGCACGTGCTCGGCCACGTCGAAGTGCTGTCGGCTCATCTGGAAGAGGCCGTCGAGCACCGCGTCGTCGTCGAGAGACCCGTCGTCGTCGAGGTCGGGGCGATGCGGGCCGAAGCGCGCGCGCAGCTCTTCTCCGAGCTCGGGCGGTCGCGTGTGCGGCGAGTCGGGCCCCGGCGTGAGCAAGCAGGAGACGATCGTCGCGCTCGTCTCGGGCGGCGGGTACGTCGGCGGGACGTAGAGCGCCGCCGCGCGCTTGCCGGCCTTCTCCACGAGATCCCAGAGGCGCGGCACCGTGACGTCGTCGCTCGTCGAGGTGCGGAGCGCGCGCCCGCGATCGCTCCGGTTGCGAAAGCCGTAGAGGCCGAGCTCGCCGGGATCGCGACCGCTCGTCATCGAGCACCAGGCGGGCACGGTGATCGGCGGGAAGGTCGAGCGCAGCGGTCCAGAGAGGCCGCGGCCCATCGCGCGCGCCACCGTCGGCATCGCGGCGCGGTAGCGATCGAGCACGAGGGCAGGCGGCGCGCAGTCGAGCCCCACCACC
>JBBSAT010000143.1:0-18833 GCA_038252025.1 Polyangiales bacterium
ATCTCGGGGCGCTGGGTGACGGCTCTCCGAGCGCTCCGACCCACTACGTGCGGGAGACGCCGGGACCCGTGCCCGGGCTCGGGACGGCCGTCGAGATCGGTGCCGGTCTCGATCACGTGTGCGCGCGGCTCCTCGACGGCCGCGTCTTCTGCTGGGGCGGCAACACCTTCGGACAGGTGGGCGTGAACAACCTCGTGCCGATGCCGTGGGTGACGACCCCGCGCGAGGTCCTCGGTGTCAGCGCGACGACCGAGATCGCCGCCGGCGACTCACACACCTGCGCGCGCGTGGCCGCGGGTCTGCGTTGCTGGGGTGCGAACCTGCGCGGTCAGCTCGGCGACGGAACGTCGACGGAGAGCTTCGCGCCCGTGAGCGTGATGTGGCCATGAACCGCCGAGCCGTCGCGATCGCCCTGGCCTTCGCTGCGCTCGCCGCGCTCGCGTGCGACCGCCCGGCGTTCGTCGTGGGAGAGGGCTGCGAGGTCAACAGCGACTGCGCAGCTCCGCTCGTCTGCGTGATCGGGTACTGCCGCCGTCAGTGCGTGGACTCTCGCGACTGCGGGGCGGGCTTGCGATGCCTGATCGAAGCGAGCTCTGCGTCCGGCGGAGGCTGTCAGCTCGATCACGAGCGCGCGTGCTTGCTCACGAGCGAGTGCGTGAGCGCTGGTCTCGTCTGCCAGAACGAGACGTGCACCACGCGCTGCGCCACCGCGCGCGACTGCGTGTCCGGCGCGACGTGCATGAGCGACGGCGCCGGTGGGCTCGCCTGCTACGAGCCGGCCGCGGAGCTCTGCCTCTACGCGAGCGACTGCCCGGAGCCGATGGTGTGCGGTCGCGATCAGGCCTGCCACTTCGAGTGCCTCGGCGATCGCGACTGCCCGTTCCCGCGTCACTGCGTCGCCTCGCTCTGCGAGCTCATCGACGCCGCCATGTCGTCGGACGCGTCCGGGGCGGACGCCGGGCCGTGAAAGAGCGAGGCATGCGCCCGACGCCGCGGGGTACCGCCGGCGGCGGCCTGGGGATCGTCGACATCGGCCCGTACAAGAACGCCATGCCGATCGCGGTCGGCGGGATGGCGGAGGTCTTCCGCGCGCTGCGCTCCCAGCCGGCGGGCGCCGATCGCGCCGTCGTGATCAAGCGGCTTCTCCCCGAGCTGCTCGAGGACGCCGAGCAGCGGGCGATGTTCGAGCACGAGGCGCACCTCGGTCGTGCGGTGCGGCACCCGAACGTCGTCGAGGTGCTCGACGCGGCCGGCGGCGAGACGCCCTATCTCGTCCTCGAGTACGTCTTCGGCGTCGACCTGAGCCAGCTGCTCCGCTGGTCGCGGCGAGCCGCGCAGCCGCTCTCACCCGCGCTGGCCGCGTTCGTCGCCACCGAGCTCTGCGCGGGGCTCGCGGCCGTCCATGCGGCGACGGGGCAGGATGGTGCGCCGCTCGCGATCGTCCACCGCGACGTCAGCCCGTCGAACGTCTTTCTCTCCGTGCACGGCGACGTGAAGCTCGGCGACCTCGGGATCGCACGAGCGCTCGGCGCAGGCGCGCGTGGCCGGGAGCGGGCGCCCGCCGGGCCGCGATCCGAGCGCGCGAAAGGAAAGCTCGGCTACCTCGCCCCCGAACAGATCGCGGGCACACCGATCGACGCGCGCGCCGACGTGTTCGCTGCCGCCGTGATCACCGCCGAGCTGCTCCTCGGCCATGCCCTGTTCTCGGCGCCGACCGAGCTCGGCATCCTGCTCGCCATCCGCGACGCCGACGTCGCGCCGCTCGTGACCGGGTCCTCGGTGCCTCGCGAGATCATCGAGGCGCTCGTTCCGGCGCTCGCGCGCGATCGCACGCGCCGCACGGCGAACGCTGCCGAGCTCGGGCGCACGCTGCTGCCCTTCGTCACCGAGCCCGTTCCGGTGCTCCGCAAGCAGCTCGGGAAGCTCGTCGTGCGCGCGATGGACGCGGTCGATCGCGGGCTCGATCGGGCGAGCCTCGCGCCGACGATCGAGTCCGACCGCCGCGCGCTGCCGCCGCAGATCCGCGCGCCGCTTCAGCCGGGAACGCGCACGTCCGACGTCCCCGTGCTCGAGACCCCTGGTCCGAGCTACGAGGTGCATGCGGGCAAGAGACGCTTCGCGCCGTGGTCCTTCGCGCGCGTCGTGCAGGCGCTGCGCACCGGCGAGATCGACGCCACCGCGACCATCGCGGCCGACGGCGGCGAGCGGCGCCCGGTCCTTCGCGTCCCCGAGCTCGCGCGCCACCTTCCTGGCTCGGCCCGGACTCCCTCGGCCAAGACGCCGACGCCGAGCATCCCGTTCGGCGACACGCAGTCGCTCATGGACGGCGGGCTGCTCGCGTTGCTCGCGAGCGCCTGGCGCGAGGCGGTGACGGGCGTGGTCATCTGCGAGCGTGGGGCGATGCGTAAGGAGATCCTCGTGGAGCGCGGCGCTCCCACGTTCGTAACGTCCAACCAGGTGGACGATCTCCTCGGCGAGCAGCTCCTGCGCGCGGGCGTCATCGATCGTTCGGAGCTCGACCTCGCGCTCGCGGTCCTGCCGCGCCACGGCGGTCGGCTCGGCGACTCGCTCGTCGCGCTCGGCCTGGTCGAGCCCGTCGCGCTCTTCCGGCACATCGCCGCGCAGGTCCGCGAGAAGCTCCTCGACGTGTTCACCTGGCCGGACGGGCGCGCGACGCTGCATCCGTGGATGGAGCCGCCCGAGCGCAGCTTCCCGGTCGATCTGCCGCCGTTCGCGCTGCTGGAGGCGGGCGCGCTGCGGCGCATCGAGCTCGGGCTCGAGCCGCGCTCCCGGCTCGACGGGCGGTTGATCGCGGTCGAGCCGACGCGCGAGCAGGTGGTCACGTTGCCGCCCCACGCCGAGCACGTCGTGGAGATCGTGCGGACGCCTCGGACGCTTCACGAGCTGTCCGGGGCGTACGCGGATGGGGACCGTACGCGGGCCGCCGTGACGGTGTTGCTCGCCCTGGGCGTCCTGCGCCTCGTGTGACGGTGGCTCCTCCGGGGGTGGTACTCTGGAGGCCGTGGTGACGGCTCAGAAAGAGGACCCGCGCGTGGGGCAGGTCCTGCTCGGCAAGCTGCAGGTCCTCCGCCGGATCGGCGGCGGCGGCATGGGCGATGTGTACGAGGTCGAGCACCTGCTCACGCGGCACCGCCGTGCGCTGAAGATCGTGCGCGTCGACGCCGGGCAGCAGCGGCGTTTCATGGAGCGCTTCCTCCGCGAGGTGAGCGTCGCGGGGCGGCTCGGGACGCCGTTCGTGGTCGAGACGTTCGACGCGGGATGGCTCGAGGACGAGTCGGCCTACGTGCTCATGGAGCTCCTCGCGGGACGCTCGCTCCAGGCTCTGCTCGAGGACGACGGGATGCTGTCGGCGCGGCGCGCGGCGATGCTCATGTGCCAGGTCGCGGAGGGAGTGCAGGTCGCCCACGACGCGTCGATCGTGCACCGCGATCTCAAGCCCGAGAACCTCTTCGTCACGAAGACCGAGGACGGGCGGGAGCGCGTGAAGATCCTCGACTTCGGCGTCTCGAAGTTCCTCGACGTCGCGGAGGAGAAGGCGACGAAGCTGACGCGCGAAGGCTCGTCGGTCGGAACGCCCTACTACATGTCGCCCGAGCAGGCGGCCGGCAAAGACGTCGATGGACGCTGCGACGTATGGGCGATGGGCGTGGTGCTCTACGAGCTGCTGACGGGCCGCTTGCCCTTCGAGGGCGAGACCGTCGGTGAGGTGCTGCTCAAGATCGGCGGCGGCATGTACGTGCCGCTCGAGCACCGGCGGCCCGACGTCGACCCGGTCTTCATCGCGGTCGTCGAGCGCGCGCTCGAACCGGATCTCGGCAAGCGCTACCCAACCGCCGAGGCCCTGAGGCGAGATCTCCTGCCGTTCGCGGGCGGTGAGTCCGCAGCGCGCGCGAAGACGATCTCGGACGGGCCGAGGAGCGCACCGCAGCTACCGGCTCCCGGCGCCGTGGCGGCCGTGACGATGGACGGCCCGGTGCGCGACCGCATGGGCGTCCGCACGCCGCGGAGCTCCCCGCCCGCCACCGTCTCACCCAGCGTCGCCGCCGCCGCGCTTCCCGAAGCGCCGCCGTCCACGACGAAGCGCGCGATGGCTGCGGCTGCGTTACTCGTCCTCGTGACGTTGATCTCGCTCGCTGTCGTCTGGGGAGAGGGCGGGAGGCAGGAATCGAGGGCGACCGAGCGCGTGCCGTCGCCCGAGGTCACGAGCCCTCCGAGCGAGCCGAGCGAGCCGAGCGAGCCGAGCGTCGAGCACGTCGCGATCGAGCCGCCCGTCGTCGCGCCTGAAGAGCCGCCGCTCGGCCCCCCTCCTTCGCCTGGAACGCTCCGCTCGCCGCGAACGCGCGCCGAGGCCGCCGGGCTCGAGGACGATCCGTACGGACCATGAGGGCCCGTCTCCTTCACGCAGCGCTCGCTCTGGCGCTCATCGGCGCGGCGCCGTCGCTGGCTCACGCGCAGGAGGCGCCGTCGGCCGAGGCGCGCGCGGAGGCTCGCTCTCACTTCGAGCGCGGCACCGACCTCTACAACGAGGGCCGGCTCGACGCAGCGCTCGCCGAGTTCCAGCGCGCGTACGAGGTCTCGCCGGCGTATCCGGTCCTCTACAACGTCGGGCGCGTGCACGCGGAGCTCGGGCATCCCGTCGAAGCGTCGCGCGCGTTCGCGCAGTACCTCTCCGAGGGTGGGGACACGATCGCTGCGGCACGGCGTAGGGAGGTGGAAGCGCTCCTCGCGACGCAGCTGGCGCGCGTGGGACGCGTGCGCGTCGAGTCGAACGTCGCCGGCTCGGTCGTGAGCATCGACGGAGCGGACGTCGCGACGACGCCGCTCGCAGAGCCGCTCGAGGTCGGCGCCGGGCATCACACGGTGGGCCTCCGCGCGCCGGGCTACGAGTCGGCCACGCTCGCCGTCGACCTCGCGGGCGGTGTCGAGCAGCGCGTCGCCGTCGATCTCCGGCCGCAGGTCGCGCCGCGCGGCTCGTTGCGGGTTCGCGCGACGCTCGTGGGCGTCGTCGTCTCGGTCGACGGCAGCGAGGTCGGCCGGACGCCCCTCGACGCGACCATCCCCGTGCCCGCCGGCCCACACGACATCGTCGGCGCGCGCGCGGGGTACCTGTCCGATGCGCACCACGTGGTCGTCGAAGATGGCGCGGAGGTCGAGGTCCGGCTGCGGCCAGAGCTCGATCCCGAGCCGAGCCCGGACGCCGTCGGCACGCTCGCGCTCGCGCTCCCGGCCGCGCGCACGTCGATCCGCGTGGACTCGGCCGACCGAAGCGTGATCGGAGATCTCACGCTGCCGGTCGGAGATCACGCGCTCGAGATCGAGGTCGAGGATCGCGCGCCGTGGGTGGGCACCGTGGCGATCGCGCCGGCGCTGCGCGTGGAGCTCGCGCCCCCGCTCGTCTGGACCGCGGGGGCGCGGCGCGATCGACTGTCGTCGGCGCAGGGCGTGCGCGATGCGGGGCTCGGGATCGCTGTGGGCGGAGCAGTGCTCCTGGCCGCGGGCCTGGCCGTGCTCGCGTGGAACGAGGTGGAGATCGCCTCGACGGACGCGCGCGTCGCCTCGCTCGGCAGCGAGTATCGCAGCATGGGCTGCCCCCCGATCACGACGCGATGCCAGGAGATCGCGGGCGAGGTCGCCGGGCTCACGACGCGCCAGAGCGAAGAGAACGTGATCCGCGGGGTCACCATCGCCGCGTCGGCCCTCGGAGGCGTGCTCGCGCTGGTCGGCGTCACGCTCGTGCTGACGTCGCCATCCGACGAGGCCATCGACCGCGCGGCGCACGCCGAGCTTCTGGTCGGCCCGGGTGGGCTCGAGCTACGCGGCACGTTCTGAGCGGTGAGCGTGGCACACGCGATGCCTCGATCGTCACGAGACGAGGTGCACCGTGAAGAAGACCGAGAGTGTGCGTCGCGAGGCGAAGGGCACGGCTGCGACCGTGCGCCTGACGGGCATGCGGCTCCACGAGAAGAGCGACGAAGGGGCTCACGCCGGAGCGGGTCGGGCCGGTTCCGTCGCGGCCGCGAAGCGGGCGAAGCAGCTCCAGATGCGCACGACCATCCGAGGCGCCCACTCGAGCGGTGAGGTTCGCGGAACGACCCTGGGCGCTCGGCCGGGCGTCCGCGCGGCCGGCTCCGCGTCGGCGGGAACCATCAAGCCCGGGATCCGCCGGGGCTCGCGTCGAGCTCGAGCGATCTAGCTGCCTTGCTAGCCGGTCGAGGTGGCGTGGCAGGTCGCCATCCGCCTCCTGCAAAACGATCGCGCTCTCTAGAAGCACCGATTCATTTGAATCGCTAGGAAATCCGGCGCCTTCCACGCCAGCTCCGGCTTACGTCCTCGCTGCTCACTGCGCGGCGCACCTCCGGTACGCCTCGCTCCGCGCTCCGGGCGCGCTCGGACCTGACGCGAAATCCTTGGATTTCCCGACGCCCTCAAATGCTTCGGCGTCTCCTATCTGCGGACGAGCCGCGAGGTCAACAGCTGGAAGAGGATCTTCCCGACCTCGAAGCTTCCCATGCGGGTCGCTTCGACGATCGCGCGCACCGAGCGGCGGCCGTCGACCGCATCGAGCACGACGCGCTCTTCGCGCGCGAGGTGGTTGCGATCGAAGCGTGCGATCGCGTCGGCGTCGGGTCGGTAGATCTCGTCGAACGATCGGATCTGCTCCTCGACGAGCCGCCACTCGTCGACGCGGCGCAGGCCCTCCATCAGGATCGCGGAGATCGGAACGCCGAGGCGCGCCGCTGCGGCCTCCGGGCGCGTCGCCAGCCGCGAGAAGCGATAGCGTCCTCGCCGCCAGCGCAGCGCCTCGTAGACGAGCTCGCTGGTCTGCCGCGTGAGCGCGCTCCGCAGGTCGTCGGGCCGCAGGTAGCCGAGCTTCATGAGGTAGGTCCCGAGCAGCTGACGCGCGCCCGTTCGAACCTCGAGGATGCGCTCGAGCTCGTCTGCCTCGATGAGCCCCATGTCGATCACGTAGCGGCCGATCCGGAACTCGGGCCGCGACGGGCGCGCGATCGCGAGATCCACGGCGCCCTGGCAGAGCCCGATCGCCACGTGATCGTCGCCGCTCTCGATCTCGAGCGTGCCCGTCTGCCTCTGGTGGTGCAGCAGCTCGAGCACGTCGCCCAGCGGCACGTGCTCGATCGCGCCCTCGAGCGCGCGATCGCCGTGCAGGTCGGGCACGAGGGTCGAGAGCTCCGACACCCACGCGAGCATCACCTCGGGCTGGATCCGCTCACGCAGCTTCGCGAGCACGCTGGAGGTGTCGACGCCCAGCGCCTCGCCGCGCGTGGTGACGTAGAGCTCCGCGAAGCGCTCCATGATCTTCACCGCAGCTCGCTCACGCGCGGGGTCAGGCGACGAGCGCGGCAAGCCCATGCCCGCCGTCTCGATGTGCTCGACCGCTCGCTCGTCGTGCGAGGGCGGCGGAGGTGGTGTCGAGCCCGCGTCGGCTCGCGCGAACGCGTTCGTGGTCACCGCGAGCAACGCCTCGGGCGAGAAGGGCTTCGTGATCGCGTCCAGCGCGCCCGTCTGCGCGACGAAGCTCTCGCCGATCTTGTCGGCCTTCGCGCTCATCAGCACGACCGGGACGCGCTCGAGGTTCGCGATCGCGCGGAGCGACTGCACGAAACGAAGCCCGTTCATGTTCGGCATCACGAAGTCCGTGAGCACCAGATCGGGGACGCGGGACATCGCGCGATCGAGCCCGTCCTTCCCGTCGACCGCGAGGTCCACGTCGAAGCCCGCCGAGACCAGCACGCGCTCGACGACGCGCCGCACCGTGCGGCTGTCGTCGACGACGAGGATGCGACGTGACCCCATTCCCGGCGCGAGGGTAGAGCGAGTGGCGGGGCGAACGCGAGGCTCGAGCGCGGTGAGTGTGAGGCGCAGCACGCTGGGACGCGCGGCGAGAAAGATCGATGAGTCTCGGGGCCAGCCCCGGTCTTGTCCTTCGAGCGCGGCGAGCGCGCCGGAAGGAGACAGAGGTCATGGCAAACAAGGTCAGCGTCGTCACGGGCGCCCTCGGTGGGATGGGGCTCGAGATCGCGACGGAGCTCGCGCGCCAGGGCGGAACGGTCGTCCTCGTGGTGCGGGACGCGGCGCGCGGAGCGGCCGCCGCCGCGGTCGTGCGCAGTACGAGCGGGAACGGGAAGGTCGAGGTCGCCCTCGCCGACTTCGCCTCGCTGGTGTCGGTTCGCGGGGCCGCCGTCGAGCTCGTCCGCCGTCATCCGAAGATTCACCTCCTCGCGCACAACGCGGCGGTCTTCTCTGCCGAGCGCAAGATCACCGCCGAGGGCAATGAGCTGATGTTCGGCGTGAACCACCTCGCGCCCTTCCTGTTCACGCGCCTGCTCGTGCCCGCGCTCGAGGCGGCGGGGGGCGCGCGCGTCGTGTTCAACTCGGGCGACTGGACCCACACGATCTCGTTCGACGACCTCGGATCTTCGAAGAGGTTCAAGGCGCTCGACGCGTTCGGCATGTCGAAGTCGGCCAACAACCTCATGGCGGTCGAGCTCGCCGCGCGCCTCGCGAGCAAGGGCATCTGCGTGAACGCGGTTCATCCGGGCTTCGTGAAGTCGACCCTCGTGCGTGAAGCGCCGCTTCCGTTGCGAATGGTCTTCTCGGTCCTCGGGCAGACCCGGCACCAGGGCGCCCGGTGGCCGCTCCGCGTCCTGACGGCGCCCGAGCTCGAGGGCGTGTCCGGAAAGTTCTTCGTGAAGGCGAGCGAGAAGCCGTACCCCAAGCCGGCGCGCGACGCCGAGGCGTGCGAGCGCCTCTACCGCGAGAGCGAGCGCCTCGTCGGCATCGCGTGAACCGGCCCAGAGGTAATAGAGTCCCTCAGGGAGCGAGACCCACATGAGCGTCCTGATCGAGATCGACCCGGTCCTCCTCGCGGCCGCGCGCGCTGGTGACGCGCTCGCGTTCGAGAAGCTCGTCAGGCCGCATCGTCGCGCGCTCGAAGGGCACTGCTACCGGATGCTCGGCTCGCTCGCCGACGCCGAGGACGCCGTGCAGGACACGCTCGTCCGCGCCTGGAGAGGCCTCGACGGCTGGCAGGAGCGGGCATCCTTGAGGACCTGGCTCTTCCGCATCGCGACCAACGCGGCGATCGACTTCTCCAACCGACGCGGGCCGCGCGCGATACCGAACGAGGCCGTGCCTGCGCTCGGCCCCGGTCAGCCCCCCGGGCCTCCGAGCGAGAGCGATCCGCTCTGGCTCGACCCTGCACCGGAGGCGTTCTGGCAGGACGGCGTCGAGAGCCCGGAAGCAGTGATCAGCGCGCGCGAGTCCGTGGGCGTCGCGTTCCTCGCCGCGATCCAGCGCTTGCCGGCGTCACAGCGCGCGGTGCTCCTCCTGCGCGACGTGCTCGGTTGGTCGGCGAGCGAGACGGCGGACCTGCTCGAGCTCACCGTGCCGGCTGTGAACAGCGCTCTCCAGCGCGCGCGCGCGACCCTGGAGGGAAAGCCCATCAGCGTTCGGTCGACCGACGATGCGACCGTTCGCTCGCTCCTCTCGCGCTACGTGAACGCCTGGGAGTCCGGCGCGCCGGACGCGTTCGCGAGCGTGCTGCGTGACGATGCCATCCTGAGCATGCCTCCGATGGCGGGCTGGTACGCGGGCCGCGAAGCGATCGTCCTGTTCGCCGCGTGGCTGCGCGGCGCCATGGGGGATCTCAAGATGGTGCAGATCCAGGCGTCCGGTGGCCCCGCGATCGCCGGATACACGCGCGCGCCGGGCGAGACCGTGTACCGACCCGCAGCGATCCACGTGCTGCGCTTCGACGGCGACCGCGTCGCGGAGATCCACGCATTCCTGTTGCCGCAGTACTTCGAGCGCTTCGGCGCGCCGCTCGAGCTTCGCTGACTTCGGCTCCGCGAGCGCTCTGGTCTGCGCTCACTCCGCGAGCAGCTCGCGCAGCCACGCCTCGAGCGGGCCTTCCGAGACGGCGGCTCGAAGGGTGAGCTCCGTGATGCGCCGCGCCTCGGCGACCGCATCCGCCGTGGTGCCCCACTCGTCGAGCAGCGAGCGCAGCGTCATGCCCTCACGCGCCGTGAGGAACGCTTCGACCTCTGCGCGGAGCATCGCCTGCATCTCGGGCCTCCGAACGTCGTGGGCGAGCGTGCGCGCGATCAGCCGATCGAGCGGCTCGCGAGGCGCGGAGTCGAGGTCGTCGATGAGCTCTGCCGCCTTCGCCTCGAGCAGCACGCCGATCGCGTGTGCGCGCATCTTCGCGAGGATCGCCTTCCCCTCCTCGCTCGTGAGCCGCTCCGCGAAGGTATCGCGCAGAGGCTCGATCGCGCCCTGGCTGAAGTCGCGCGCCGCGCTCGTCACGCGCTTCTCCATCTCGGCGCCGAGGCCGCCGAGCGCGCTTCGTCCGAGGTCCGCGAGCTTCGCCGCTCGCTCTCCCGCCCCGTGCGCGATCCCGCGGGCGAGCCCGCCGAGGAGCTTGCCGGCGCGGCCTTCCTCGACGCTTCCGACCATCGGCAGCTTCCGCGCGAACGCGAGCAGCGTCTCCTGCAGCACCGGCGCGAGCAGCTCGCGGACGTGCGTGCGGTCGACCAGCTTCGCTGCCCATGCGCCGCGCGGCGCGCGCGTGCCCGCGGCGATCTCCTCGAGCAGCACGCCCGCGCCCTCGGGGAGCCACGCCGAGAGCGTGTCGTCCTGCGCGAGGAGCAGCGCGCGCTGTCGATCCTGCGCCGGGTGCACGATCTCGCGCAGCGCGCGCTCCACGCGCGTCTCGTCGATCGCGGCGACCACGAGGGCGATCACGCGCTCCGGCGCGATCACCTCGGAGAGCGGCCGATCGAGCGCGGTGTCCACGGCGATCGCGGCGCCGCGCGCGAGGAGCGGGCTTTCCGGATCTCGGAGCCGCAGGAGCGCGCGGGCGAGGGCTCGATCGAGAGCGGGGTCGGTCATCGGCCGGGTATACGAGCCCGCGAGGCATGGAGCCCGCCGATGCATGGGTGGCACCGCGGGGTGAGGTCCGGAGTGTCTTTCCGCGATGCCTCCTGTAGAATTCCGCGATGTTCCTTCGGTGCTCGATGCCAGCGCGTGACGGGGTACGTGCGACGGACGCGCTGGGGCTCGGCGACGCGCTCGTCCTACCGCTCGCTCCCGCGGCGGGCGAGGGCCGCGTCCCAGACTCCGGCGGATCTCTCGGCGTCGTGCTCCCTGCTCTCGGCGGATGGTGACGCTGACCTCGGACACGCCCGCCTCGCGCGCGGCCTCTCGCTCGACGGAGCTCGGCCTCGTGGGGCACAGCGGCGGCCATGCGCCTCCGGCCACCTCGTTCCCGAACGGAACCGTGATCGCCGGGCGCTTCACGCTGACGCGTGTGCTCGGCGCCGGCGGGATGGGCACGGTCTACGAGGCGCGTGACCTGCGGATGGACCGGATCGTGGCCGTGAAGCTGCTGCGCGACGAGCTCACGGACGATCCCGCCGCGCTCGCCCGCTTCGAGCGCGAGGCGCGCGCGGCGAGCCGCATCGCACACCCGAGCGTGGTCACGGTGCACGATCACGGACGCGACGAGGCGACGCGGGCGGCCTATCTGGTCATGGAGCGACTCGAGGGCGAGAGCCTCCTCGGCGTGCTCCGCCGCGAGCGGCTCCACGTGCGCGAGGTCGTCGAGATCGTGCGCGCGATCGCGGTCGGTCTCGGCGCGGCGCACGCGGCCGGGGTCGTCCATCGCGATCTCAAGCCGGACAACGTCATCCTGCTCGCCGCGGGCGGTCTGAAGGTCGTCGACTTCGGGATCGCGTCGGTGCTCGACGACGGTGGCGGGCCCACCGATCGCGCGCTCACACAGGCGGGTACGATCGTCGGGACGCCCCTCTACATGAGCCCGGAGGCGATCTCGAAGAGCCCCGTCGGCCCTCGCGCCGACCTCTACTCGCTGGGCGTGATCCTGTTCGAGATGATCGCCGGGCGTCCGCCCTTCGACGATCCGGAGTCCGTGGTGCTCCTCGGGATGCACCTGCGCACGCCGGCTCCGGCGCTGGACACGTTCGTGTCCGGGCTGCCCGCGCGGCTCGGCGAGCTCGTCGGACGCATGCTCGCCAAGCGACCCGAGGATCGTCCCGAGGACGCCGCCGCCGTGCTTGCAGCGCTCGACGCCATTCCGTTCGACGCTTCCCACACGTTCGTGCGCCACGCGTCGAGAGCGCCGAGCGGGATCGCGACGGAGATCGAGCCGACGCCCGCGGGCGGCAGCCTGCGTCTCGTCATCGCCGCCGGAGCAGCGGCCCTGGTCCTGGCGCTCGCGCTCGCGGTGGGGCTCTCGAGCCAGGACGGCCCGTCGATGACGGCGTCGCCGCTTCCTCCCAGCCCGCCGATGACGGCGTCGCCACTTCCTCCCAGCGCGCCGATGACGGCGTCGCCACTTCCTCCCAGCGCGCCGATGACGGCGTCGCCACTTCCTCCCAGCGCGCCGATGACGGCGTCGCCACTTCCTCCCGGCGCGATCGCGCCGTCCGTGGGCGGGCTGCCCGCGCCCGAGGCGCCGACGCCGCCCCCGGCGACCGTGACGCCGTCGCCCGTCACGATCACCATCCGGACCACACCGGCGCGCGCCGTCGTGCGCTGGGACGGTGAGGTCAGGACGTCACCGCTCGAGGTCGCGCGCGACAGCGCATCGCACACGCTGAGCGTCCAAGCGGCCGGGCGCGCGACTCAGCGCATGGACGTGGTCCCCGACGCCGACCGCGAGCTGCGCGTCGTCCTCAGGCCTCGCTCCAGACGGCCCGTGAGGCGCCCTCGGCTCACGAAGGTTCCCGCCCGGTAGCCAGGCTACTCGGACCACCACTTGCGGGCAGCGGGCTTGCTCGAGCCGCCGCCGTCGCCCACGGCCACGGCCTCGCGGCACTTGCAGCGGCTGTCCTTCGGGACGCCCGCGAGCGCTTGCTCGATGTGCATCCCACAGCCCGCCCAGCTCGGCTTCTGGCACTTGTTGCACGTCACTCGCATACACATCGTCGTCTCTCTCCTTCTCGCTCTCGCGCGTGGCGCTCGTGTTCTCGCCTACCGGGGTAGGAGCCAGCGCCGTCGAAGAGGGTTCGCGGCCCACGCACTTTTCTTCGCCGCTCTCCGAACGGGAGGCTTCTACGCAGGGTCGCGCCGAGCCTCGTGCACGACGTTCTCGATCGCGCGCCGGACGCTCGCGGCGACGTCGGGCGGAAGGCGACCGTCGCGGCTCGCGCTGCACATCGCCAGCGAGCGCTTGAGCGACGTGCAGGCCGCGCTGCACGACGTGCACGTCAGGACGTGCTGCTCCATCGCCTTGCACGCGTCCGGACCGATGTCGCCTTCGAGCTGACGCGAGAGCGCGTCGACGATGTCGGGGCACGCCGGATCGGACGGGACCGTCGGCAAGGTGGGGTCGACCAGGTGCGACAGCTGCGCTCGGAGCGCCGCCCGCGCGCGGTGCAGCCGGCTCTTCACGGCCGCCACGCTGATCCCGAGCACCTCGGCGACCTCGGCCGCGGGCAGTCCCTCCGCGTCTCTGAGGACGACGACCTCGCGCGCCTCGTCGTCGAGGGCCGCGATCGCGCGCTCGAGCGCAGCGCCCAGCTCGCTCTGCGCGAGGGCCTCGTCCGGAGCGCTTCCTCCGGACGGTAGCCGCGCCGCATCCGTGGCGTCGAGCGGGACCATCTCGGTCGGAGCGTGCTTGCTGCGCCGACGGCGCTTGATGCAGTGGCTCCGCGCGACCGTGTAGAGCCACGTCGAGACGGCCGCCTCGCCGCGCAGATCACGGAGCCCGCGCGCGGCCGAGAGGAGCGTCTCCTGGAGCACGTCGTCCGCGTCCTCGCGGTCCCGGCACATCTTCATCGCGAAGCGCATCACCGTGGGCGCGTGACGCGAGAGCAGCGCGCCGAGCGCGGCTTCGTCACCGCGCTGGACGGCGAGGAGCAGCTCGGCGTCCGGGGCGTCGAGTCTC
This sequence comes from Polyangiales bacterium, assembly GCA_038252025.1. Taxonomy (GTDB): domain Bacteria; phylum Myxococcota_A; class Polyangia; order Polyangiales; family Sandaracinaceae; genus JBBSAT01. The sequence continues at coordinate 13,952 of JBBSAT010000143.1, forward strand.
GAGGGCTCTACCGTTCGGGGCACGTCGTGTGATGTCGCCCGCTGTCGCCGATCGCAACGTGTCTCTGCTTCCGGTCTCGGAGCGCGAGATCCACGCGCAGCCGTTCGCTTCGGCCGCGCCGCCCTGGACGCCGGGGCTGCGGTCCGGTTGCGGCGCGCGACGCCGGCGGCTAGCTCCTCGGCCCATGGATCCCGCGATCGTCTGCGGCTCGGCCCACCCAGCTCTCGGCGAGCGGATCGCTGCGGCGATCGGCGTGGCCCCGTGCGAGCGCACCGTCGAGCGCTTTCCGGACGGCGAGATGCGGATCGCGCTCCGGGAGCCCGTGCGCGGCCGGGACGTGTACGTGGTCCAGCCGACCTGTGCGCCGGTCGGCGAGAACCTGCTCGAGCTCGCGATGCTCGGCGACGCTGCCGTCCGCGCGGGCGCTTCGACCGTCGTCGCGGTCGTGCCCTACTTCGGCTACGCGCGCGCCGATCGCCGGCAGGGCGAAGGACAGCCGCTCGCGGGCCGGCTCGCCGCCGACCTCATCGGCGCGGCCGGGTTCGCGCGCATGATCGCGGTCGACCTGCACGCGCCCGCGATCGAAGGCTTCTTCCGGATGCCCGTCGAGCACCTCGATCCCCTGCCCGCGCTGATCGCGGCGCTGAGGCCGATCCTTCCGCCGCACGCCGTCGTCGTCTCGCCGGATCTCGGCGGCGCCAAGCGCGCGGACGCGATCGGTCGCAGCCTCGGCCTGCCGGTCGCCATCGTGCACAAGCAGCGTCACAGCGGCACCGCGGTCTCCGCCCTGCGGATCACCGGCGAGGTGTCGGGTCTCGCCCCGGTGCTCGTGGACGACATGCTCTCGACCGGCGGGACGATCGCGGCGGCGATCGGCGCGCTGCGCGATCACGGCGCGCTCGAGGAAGTGACGGTGGCGGCGACGCACGGGCTCTTTGCCGCCGGTGCACACGCGCGCCTCTCGCCCTCGGTCGCCCGCTTCGTGGTCACGGACACCGTGCCGCCGCCGGTCGCGCCCAACGTGATCGTGGCCGGCATCGCCGAGCTTCTCGCCGAAGCGATCCGTCGCCTCCACGAGCAGCGCTCGCTCTCGGGCTTGCTGCGCGAGGCGTAGGTCGACGGCGGTCGCGCTCCGATTGAGCCGCGGTCGACCGGGGCGGCCGTCGACCGTGCGCGGCATCCGATCAGAGATCGACGCGAACGAGATGCGCGGTCGGACGGTAGCCGTCGTCGATGGTCATGCGATAGGTCCGCATGATCTGGCCGTGGTTGCGCGGGTTGCTCGTGCCGCCCGTGTGCTCCCACGCCTGCACGCTCATCATCGTGTCGCCAGCGCGGTTCGTGTAGAAGGTCGGCGTGCCCGGCGCGAACACGTCGTTCGCGGCGTCGGTGGCGAGCCAGGGGCCGCCCGTCGTCACCCGCGTGCACGCGCCGTCGGAGAGGCCCGGCCCGCAGTCGGCGTAGCCGATCGCGTAGGAGTCGTCGTCCCAGGCGCGCCCCGAGTAGAAGACGAACCAGTGTGGCTCGGCCGTCGGCGGGGTCAGGCGGACGATGCCGGCGTTCTCCATCACCGGCTGTTCCCAGCTGGTCGGTGCGTTGTGCGTGAGCTCGAGCCAGCTCGAGCCCGCCGCGAAGTGCGCACCGAGCGCACCGAGCTCGCGGAGCGCGATCGTGTTGATGCCGCCCGGTTGATCGATGCGCGCGCTGAGGCGCCAGACCCCGTGCGCGTCCTCGACCGGATACGCGTCGATCGACCAGAGCCCACCGTCCGCGCAGTAGAGAGGCGCCGCGTAGTCGTCGACGAAGGGGCCGTCGGGGCCCGACGCGTGCGCGCGGAAGAGGCACTTCTTCGACGTCGTGCCGCTCAGGTGCGCAGTGTAGTAGAGCACCCAATGCGTCGCATCGATGCGCGCGACGCCCGGCGCCCACGTCGGCCCGCTCGCGTCGGCGTCGGCGCCCATGCTCGGGAGCGCTTCGCCGACGAAGGTGAAGTTGCCGTCCTCGGTGAAGGTCGCGTGCGGCGTGTGGTAGTGGCGCCCACCGAGGCTCTGCTGGGCGAAGTACACGTGGTAGATCTCGCCGACGCGCACGATCGACGGCGAGGAGTAGTTGCCCGCGAAGCCCACGGGCGCGGCGGCGTCGGGCGCGCTCGCGGCGTCCACGTCCGTCGGCGAAGCGTCCGCGACGGCGGGGCTCGCGTCGTCGAGCGCGCCGCCGTCGGACGTCGTCGCATCGCCCGCTCCGCCGTCCAGATCCGTCGCGTCGACGCGCGCGGCCGCGTCACCAGGGCGCTCTGCGGCGCCGCCGCAACCGAGCACGAGGGTGAGAGCGAGAGAGGCCCGTGCCGACCGCGAACGAGGGAACGGCATGGGCCGATTGTACACGCCTCCGCGCTCGGATCGTGCCGGCACGCCGAGGGCTCAGACGACGCATCTCGACCGACACGATTCTGTGTAGAGTCCCTGCGTCCGTGCCGACGACCGAAGCACACCGTGACGACGAGGGGGGTGGCGTTCCACGCCGCCGCTCTGGGCTCATGGGGCGCGGGCTCATCAGGCTCGGGCTCATGGGGCTCGGGCTCATCAGGCTCGGGCTCATCGGTCTTGCCGCTTGGACCCTCGCGCTCGCCTTGCTGGTCGTTTCGCCCGCGGCCGCCCAGGAGGGCGTCGAGGTCCCCGCGGAGCTCGACGCCGGCACGCCTTCCCCGGTCGAGGCACCGCTCGCCACGAGCGAGCTCGATGCTGGCGTCTCCGATAGCGGACTGCCCATCGAGGACGCCGGGAACGCTGGCGCCCTCTTCGAAGCGGGCGTGCTCGAAGCGGGCGTGCTCGAAGCGGGCGTGCTCGAAGCGGGCGTCATCCTCGACGGCGCGCTCACGGGTGACGGCGGCGTCGAAGCGGCCGCGCCGACCGGCGATGGCCTCGGGGGCGGCGAGCCGATCATCGCGGACGCGCCCGCCACCGCCGCGGCCGTCGCGGTCGCGTCCACGGACGTCGTTCGCACTCTGCTCGGCCTCGTCGTCCTGCTCGGGCTCGCATGGATCGGCGGCCGGCCTGCAGTCCGCAGGCTCGAGGAGCGGCTCGGCATCTCGCACGTGGTCACGAGCGGGCTGCCCTTCGTCGGCCTCGGCCTGCTCATGCACGCGCCCGGGGTCGACGTGCTCTCCGACGAGACGCTCCTCTCGATCACGCCGCTCCTCCAGTTCGGTCTCGGGTGGATCGGCTTTCACACGGGGTTCCAGTTCGAGGCTCGCGCGATGGACGAGGTCCCGCGCGGCACGGGCACGCTCGTCGTGTTGCTCACGTCGTTCCCGCTGGTGCTGATCGCGATCAGCTGTGGTCTCGTCATCCTCTTCACCGGGATGGGGCCGGAGGGCTTCTCGCTGCGCGAGCTTCCGAGCCAGAGCGCTGCGCTCTCGATCGTCCGCGACGCGATGATCGTGGGCCTGGCGGGAGCGCTCTCGGCACCGCTCGTTCACCGCGTCGCAGGCGGGGCGGCCTCCGCGCGCGCGGCACAGCTCTCCCGCACCGTCGGCGTGCTCGACGACGTCTTCGGCGTGATCGCGCTGGCCTGTCTCGCGGCGTGGCTGCGGCCCGACGATGCGGGTGGCTGGCGACTCCCCGGCGTCGGCTGGGTCTTCATCACGTTCGGAATGTCGATGACGCTCGGGCTCGTGGTGTACGCGCTGCTCCGCAGCACCGATCAGACCGCGGAGCGCAGCTCGCTCCTGCTCGGCTCGGTCTGCTTCACCGCGGGGATGGCGGGCGCGTTCGAGCTGCCGCCGCTGGTCGTCTGCTTCCTCGCCGGCGTCCTCCTGAGGAACCTGCCTGGCGAGGACAAGGCGGACCTGCTCGCCGTCTTCGATCGGCTCGAGCGCCCGATCTATCTGGTGTTCCTCCTCATCGTCGGAGCCCTCTGGCGGATCGACGACTGGCGCGGCTGGCTCCTCCTGCCGGTGTTCGTGCTCGCTCGGCTCGGCGGGCGCTATCTCGGAGCGCGCACCGCGCAGGGGCTCCCCGAGGAGTCGCGCCCCGTCGAGCTCGGCGCCGTCAGCATGACGGAGCTCGTGACGCCGCCGATGGGACAGCTCGCGATCGCCTTCGTCGTCACCGCGCAAGCGCTCTACGAGAGCCCCGCGATCCGAGCGATCGTCACCGCCGTCATCGGCGGCTCCGTGCTCACGGAGCTCATCGTCCAGCTCGGCGCGCGGCGGCGCGTGGCGACGCAGGCTGCGGCGCCCGCCGTCGCCGGAGAGTCGGCGCTCACCACTCAGGCGGACGGCGACGACGGCCCTCCGACGCAGGCGGACGTATGAAGGCAGTCCGCCGCATCTTGCTCTTGCTCGCCGCGGTCGGCCTGATGGAGGCCGTCCCGAGCTACGCCGTGGTCGACGAGTCGCAGGAGCTGCGGCTACGCGCGGCCGCGCTCACGCTCGGGGTCGGCTTCGTCCTCATCGCGGCCTGGCTCCTCGGCAAGCTGGCCGCCGAGGTCCGCCTCCCGAAGCTGACCGGCTATCTGGTCGCGGGGATCGTCGCGGGCCCCTCGGTGCTCGGCTTCCTCTCGCACGAGACCGTCACGGGGATGGCGCTCGTCAACGGAGGCGCGACAGCGCTCATCGCGCTGACCGCCGGCAGCGAGATGGACTTCCGCGCCATGCGCCCGCTCTTCCGTTCGATCGGCTGGATAAGCTTAGTGGCGGTGATCGGCGGCACCGTCCTTCTCTTCGTCACCATCTTTCTCCTTCGGCCCCTCCTTCCGTTCCTCGCCGCGCTTCCGTTCGGCCACGCGCTCATCGTCGCGGCCGTTCTCGCCGTGGTCGCCGTCGCGCAGTCGCCCGCCGTCGTCGTCGCTTTGCGCGCGGAGACGGGCGCGGATGGCCCCG
>JBBSAT010000144.1:0-18781 GCA_038252025.1 Polyangiales bacterium
CGCCCTGCGCCCGCAGCTCGCCCAGCATCGCCTCGAACGCGGGGTCGTTCTTCAACAGCGTCAGCAGCGTCTCCCGTAGCTCCGGGCGCACGCCCTCGGGCGCCACCGCCAGGTGCCGCTCCACGATCCGGTCCATCAGGCGGCTGATCTCCCGCTTGAGATCCTCGCCGCCGAGGCCGGCCGAGCGCCGACGGAACTCCGCGACGTAAAGCTGCACGCGATCGCGCACCGCGCGCTTCACGCGCTTCGCCGAGCTCGCCGAACTGCGCGACCATCGCGTCGCGGTGCTGCGCGATCTGCGGCGCGCAGCCGATGGCGGTCTCTGCGGCGACGGAGGCGTCGACCTTGGGGTGCCTCTCGACGTCCTCGTCGGACATCGCGAGGAGGATCGGCCGCCGTTCATCCAGCGCGGTCTTGAGCGCGGGGGTCTCGGCATCGACATGGGAAACAATCGGGCTCGGCATCGGAACAGTCCTCTTTCGTGCGGGGGGGCGACCACCTCGGCCGCTGCCCCGTGAAAGAGAGGTCGGTCAGTCCCGGAAAACCTTCACGAGGCCACGGTCGCGGCGACAAACATGGTCAAAACCCAAGGAATCATCGGATTGTCGTTCATGGATACCTGCCTCACGGTTGCCCGGCGGCTCCCGGCGATGGGGGCAACAGGCCGGAAAGCCCCCGCGACGAGCGAAGCGCTGACCGGCTGTTGTCGGTCCACCGGATCGCGAGGCTCGAATCGTGCCTCACGGACGGTCGGCTCGCGCCGGGGATCGACTCCACTCGCGCTGACGACGAGACTGAGGGCGTCGTATCACGGCTCGACGAGCTCTACCTCGGCGACCCAGTAGTCGCCACAGGTTGGAACGCCGGCGCAGACCGACGCCACGGCCCTCTCGACGAAGACGGGCGGCTCCGCTCCTTCGACGGCGAGCTCACCGAAGGGGTTTCGATCGTGCGACGAGCTCCGCCGGACGATGAACTGCCATTGCCCGCAGTCAATCGGACCCACCGAAGAAAACACGCCACCTTCAGCGGAGAACCGTGCCTCCTCCGAGGTGAACGTCACGCCGACGTCGGGCGAGGGCAGGGCGACGTACTCACCGCAGAGGATGCCGGTGCCTTCCGCAACACGCCGGTCCACGGTGAATGTAAATTCACCAGGGGCGAGCGCGTCACGAGCACTGCAACTAGGCACGGTCAGGTCTGCGTGCTCGACCCACGCGAAGCGACCGCCTTCGACGTACGGCTCGATGAGACGCACCCGGACCACCGAGCCCACACGCAACCCATCCCAGCAGTCCTCGAGCGGCCCGCCCCACCTGCAGCTCGCGGCGAGCAGGAGAGCGGCCAATGGAGTGAGGAACAGAATCGCGCGCCCAAGTCGCTTCACGGCGTGGATTCATTCATGGTGCGGTCCAGTTTGGACTGCAGGTGGCCGTCGCGCTATGCGCGATGTACACGCCGCAGATCGCCGCATCGCTCGCCCCCGCCGCACGGACAGCACACGCACAGCGGTCACGCCGACCGACGAAGCCGCGGCGGATTCCGGCGCGAGACGTCCGTTCGACCGACCCGAATTTGGTTCGGTCTCCGCCGCTGACATGATCCCTCCGGCTGGCCCGTACAGACCAACGATGGACCGAGTCGCGATCTCGCTCGCCGTCGTGCTCCTGGTCTCCGCCGGCACGAGTGCGCAGACCGTCGGCGCCGCCCCGCCCGACGCGGCGACCGTGGCTCGGTGGGTGAGGGACTTCTATGCGCAGACGACCTCGCTCCAGCTGGAGTTCGACCAGCACGCGTGGGAGCGCAGCCGTGGCCGGACCCGCTCGTTTCACGGCACGCTGCGAACCGAGCGGCCGGGCCGAACGCGCTTCGACTTCACGACACCTGCTGGGAGGGTCGTGGTCGTGAGCCGCAGCGAGGCGATCACATATGAGCCCATCGAGGGAGGCTCTGGCGAATACTGGCGCGCCCCGAGCACTGCCGCCGCGCTCGCCCTGCTCGGGATCCTCACCGACGCGGTGCCGATCGCACATGACTTCACCTACGAGCTCGACGACGCCGTGACTACTCCGGCAGGAACCGTGTGCCTGGCGCTGCGACCTCGCCGACCTGATGAGGAGTTCGTCCTCGTTCATCTCTACGTGTCGGCCGAGCCCGAGGCGCGCGGCGCCGTGAGTGAGATGGGGATCGAAGATCAGGACGGAAACCGGAACACGTTCGTGTTCGACCTCGAGAGCATGCAGCTCGACCCGCAGCACGCACCAGGGACCTTCGACTTCGAACCGCCCATCGGGGCGCGAGAGACGACGCCACCCTTGCCGGGGTCTGGCGCGCGGTGAACAGCGGCGGCCTCGGGGTCGAGGAAGCCGCGAACGAAGTGCTCGTGAGCGTCGCCGTCGCTCGGGAGGACGCGATCAAGCAGTCAGCCGGCACGCTCGTGCGGAGCAGGGCGCGCTTCGCGGTGCGTTCAGATGCCGCGGCCGCGCACGAGATGGTCGGACGACCACTCGAGGCCACCGTCGGTCCGTCGAAACTCGATTCCGGCCAGCCCCACGATCTCATCGACCGCCATGGTGGTCAGCGCGTGGGCGTACTCCGCGTAGGGCTCCCCGTAGATCTCCCGAATAGACTCGTGGACGTCCTCCCTGACGCGGAGCGTTCGCGGGAGCCGCCGCCCGAGCACGCCTTCGAGCCACTCTCTGTTGCGGTCGATCAGCTCGAAGCGCAGCTCCTCCGTCCCTCGCTCCACGCGCACGACGAGTCGTTGCGGGCGCGCCTGTGACCCCCGCGTGCGAGGCGTTCGCAGCCAAGCCGAGCCGGACCTCGAGCTCGTCCTTCAGGCGTCGCAGCTCGATCTGATGACCGAGCGTCACACCAGTGCTGACGGCGTACCGCAGTGCGAGGCCTTGAAACCGCCAGAAACACCCGGTCCCGCCGTTCGGTAGCGACACGGGGTCTGCGCGCGTCACCGCGAGGTCCAAGAGTCGCAGCGTGTTGCTCACACCTACAGCGGGGTCGTCGTCCCTGCCGACGACGTCGAACAAGCTCACTACGAAGGGCGCCTCCGCAGCACCATGATCGCGCGTGTGTTCGACGGCGAGAAGGAGGGCCTCACGCGCGACGACGTCCTCGACAACATCACGCTTTCGTGGCTGACGAACACGGCAATCTCCGCCGCCCGACTCTATTGGGAGAACAAGCTGCCGTATCTCAGCGTGAAGGGCGTGAACGTGCCCACTGCGGTGAGCGCGTTCCCGGACGAGCTCTATCAATGCCGCGCAGCTGGGCCGAGCGCGGGTACGCCAAGCTCATTCACTACAACAAGCTCGACAAGGGCGGGCACTTCGCCGCCTGGGAGCAGCCGAAGGCCTTCGTGGAAGAGCTCCGCGCAGGGTTCAGGACGCTCCGCTGACGCAGCGCTCGCGGCGCTCGCCCACACCGTGACTCGGAGCGGCGCGAAACCCGCAGTCGGGTAGAGTTACCCATGGGACTCTACGACCTTCGCTGCGCGCTCACGGGGCTCTCGCTCAAGACCCAGCGCTGCGACCTCATTCTGCTTCGGTCGTGCGGAGGGCAGCATCAGCCCATCTGGGGCGCCGTCACGGGTCGCTACAATCGCCTCGGCACGATCGACGATCCGCCAGGGGCCGCACCGGAGCGCACGCACATTGCGGCGGCGCTCGCGGCGCGTGTGCAGGACGGGAGCATCGTCGAGGAAGGTGCAAAGCCCGAGGCGGGCGAGGCGTTCTTCGAGCGGTTCGAGCCCAACCGCCATCGGGTGCACCTCGAAGGCGACCTCGTCGTCCTGACCCTCATCCACCACCGCGTGGTGGACTTCATCGTGCGCGAGGGCGGCGACGACGGCCCTTCGTCCGACGAGGCGCTGTTCGCCGAGCTGTTCGCGCGGACGACTCCGATCGCCCCGTACGCCGCGGTCGGCCTGGGCCGCGGCCTGCGTCGCCTGCGAGCGCTCGGCCGCTGGCTCGGCGCGCGTCCGTTTCCGCTCCCCCGCACTGCAGAGCAACACACCGACGCCGACGTCGAGCGCTCGATCCGCGACGCGAAGAAGCGCGCGCCCGCCCTCCGTGAAGCGATCGAGTGGGCCGAGACCGAAGACTACCGTCTCTGAGACGTCCTTCCGCCCGCGCGGCACTATCTCCGCACGAGCCGTGTCCAACCGACAGCACCCTCGCTCACGCGCGCGACCAACTGCTCGAAGAAGACGCCCTCGCGGCCTCGGCGACGCTCTCGACGCGCCCGGGCGACTCTTCGCGCGATATCACGTCGTCGATCGCTGGTGCCCGAAGGCCGGCGCGTTCTGGGAGCTCGGCCGATGGCTCGAGCGCTTCGGCGGCTGGAAGTCGGCCCGCTGAAGCTCGGTCGGCGGGGGGACCCGGACGTCGATCGTCGGTTCAGCGCGCCTGGTGGAGCGAGAGCGTCCCGACGTACAGGAAGCCCACCATGAACAGAACGAGGAACGGGATGCTCGTCCACGCGCCGATGAAGCCGGCGATCGCGATCGTCACGACGAAGTAGAGGCCGATCCCCATCTCGATCCACGAGAAGAGCTCGCGCGACGCGCGGTACTTCTTCTTGGTCCACGTCTGGGTCTTGAGCGTCACGCCGTGCTTGGCCGTGCGGACGAACTCGCTCTCGCGGCCGAGGAGGCCCTCGACGACCGCTCGCGCGTTGTTCAGCGAGAGTCCGATGCCGAGCGCCATCATCAGCGGCAAGCGGCGGATCGCCTCCCAGAGGTTGCCGTAGAGCGCGCGGTGCGTCGTCAGATAGAAGAGCACGATCGAGCCGCTCGTCAGCGCGAAGAGCGGAACGTCGAGGAGCAGGAGCTCGGGGCGATCCATCTCCTGCCGCAAGATCATGTTCGGCAGCTGGAGGAACGCGAGCACGAGCAAGAAGAGATAAGCGAAGTTGTCCGTGAGGTGGAAGACCACTTCCAGCTTCACCTTCCACGGGATGTCGGACCGCATGACGAGCGGCAGGAGCTTCTTCGCGGTCTGCGCCGAGCCCTTCGCCCAGCGGAACTGCTGCCCCTTGAAGCTCATCATCTCGCACGGGAGCTCGGCCGGCGCGATCGCATCGGGCACGTACACGAAGCGCCAGCCCTTGAGCTGCGCGCGGAAGCTCAGGTCCATGTCTTCGGTGAGCGTGTCGTGCTGCCAGCCGCCGGCGTCGACGATCGTCGCCTTGCGCCAGATGCCCGCCGTACCGTTGAAGTTGAAGAACCGGCCCGAGCGATTGCGCGCGATGTGCTCCACCACGAAGTGGCCGTCGAGCATCATCGACTGAACCCGCGTGAGCACCGAGTAGTCGCGGTTCAGGTGGCCCCAGCGCGCCTGGACCATGCCCACGGTCGGGTCACTGAAGTGGTGAACGAGATCCTTGATGATGCTGGTCGTCGGTACGAAGTCCGCGTCGAACACGAGCAGGTAGTCGCTCTTCGCGACCTTCGTTCCGTTCTCGAGCGCGCCGGCCTTGAAGCCCGTGCGATCGACGCGGTGGATGTACACGGCGTCGAAGCCGCGCTCCACGAGCTCCTCGACCTTCGCCTTGGCGATCGTGACGGTCTCGTCGGTCGAGTCGTCGAGCACCTGGATCTCGAGCTTGTCCTTCGGATAGTCGAGCGCTGCGATGCTCTCGATGAGCCGCTCTGCGACGTACATCTCGTTGAACATCGGGAGCTGCACGGTGACGCGGGGCAGCTCGTCGAACTTCCTCGCCGCCTTCGGCGCGTTGTTCCGGTGCTTCCAGTAGAGATAGAGCAGCTGCGCGCGATGGAAGCCGTAGAGCGCGAGGACCGTGAGGACGGCCATGTAGAGACCGATGACGAAGACAGTGAGCATTCGGACTTGTCTCTCGCGCCGGCCCGTTCCCGAAAAAATTCGGCACCGATCTCCGACGCGAGTCGGACACGGCCTGGAAGCGGGGCAGCTACGAGCGCCCTTGTGCCATAGCGATTGTCATCGAAATGTATTTTGTCGCACTCGTTCGTCGCCCCCTGTCGGGGACGAGGCGAGCGGTCAGCGGACGGGACGTGCGCGAGCGTGGAACCAGCTCCGCATCGTCGACTCGATCCGCTGCGTCTGCTCGGCGGGCGCACGGCGTTCGCAGGCGCGCATCTCATCGCCGGCGGCGGGCGCGCCCCACCGGATCTCGGGGCAGTCGTTGGGGTTCCACGCGATCTCGATGGCGGGCGCGCGCTGGACGAGCTCCGACAGCGTGATGCTCCGCCGGACACCGCCGCTCCCCGTGTACTCGAAGCTGCGTGACGCGAGCTCGTGATCGCGTCGCGCGCGGACCGACGCGGCGACGTCATCGAGATCGGCAGCCGCCACCCCGAAGCGATCCGCGCGCCGTCGCAGCGCGTCCGAGAAGCCCATCACAGTGTCGATCGCCACCAGCAAGCGCATGTCGCGCGACGGCGTCGAGAAGTCCTCCCACGCGCCCTCGGTCTGGAAGATGTCGATCCCGTCCGGCATCGGGATCAGCTCGCCGGGGTGCGCGCGAAGGTACTGTTCACCGGTCTCGATCGAGACGACGCGCCGCACGACGCTCTCCTCGAGCGCGTCGACCAGCGCCACCTGGCGCGAGATCGCGTCGACCGGCCGCGGATCGATGAGCGCCTCCATGCGATCGTAGAAGTCGTCGACGGTCCCCGCATACTGCTGCCGCGAGTACGGCGTGAAGCCCGAACGTCGGTCGATCTCCTCGTTCGTCAGCACCGTGTAGACGAACGTCTCGTCGTCGTAGAGGATCGGACGCCAGGCTTTGAACCCGGCGCCGACGTCGCGCGTGTCGGGCGTGAAGAGGAACGTTCCGCGCCAGAACGTCCGCCGGCCGATCGTTCCGTCCGGCTGCGCGTCCGCGCCCATCAGCGTTCCCCAGTGCCCGGGACGCTCGGCGATCCACTGCGAGACGACGATGAGATGCCCGTAGGGATCAGCGAACACGGTCCCCGGCGTGATCGCCCGACGCTCGAGCGCGACCGGATAGAGATCGGTCTCCGAGTCGAGAGGTGACGTGCGCGCCGTCGCCGAGTGCACGCCAGGCGCGATCATGTGGGTCGCGTACCACTGGAACGCCTCGACCTCGCTCGTGAACGAGTGCTCCACGCTGCTCGTGTGCGGCACATCCTCGCAGTGCGGCGGTATCCCCGCGCGACCACGGCTGCACTGCCGATAGCCGAACGGGAGGTGCAGCTTCCACGCGAAGTAGGCCCGCAAGAAGTACGGCAGGTCCGCGCAGTCCGGGACCAGGTTCAGGATCGGCTCGCCCTCCTCGTCGAGCGCCGAGTCCTCTCCGAGACGGAGGTGATCGAAGAGCAGGTTGTGCTCGCGGTCGCGAAGCAGCTCCGTGAGGCTCGCCCAGGTTCGCTCGTCGCCCTCGGGAAACGCGAAGAGCTGCTCGACGAACGCCGCGAAGAGCGCCTCGGTGTCGCCTTCCCACGAGATGCGCGGCTCCCAGAACGCCGGGTACGGCGGAGGAGGAAGGGTCTCCGGATCGGGCGGCTCCGGCTCGAAGCGGAGCAGGCCCACCCAGTCGCATGCGAGCACGCGATCGCCATCACCGAGCGCGATCTGAAGACGCCCCGCCGGCGGGTCCGCGATCTCGATCCACTGCGCGAAAGGAGGCCCACCGAGTCGGTGAGCCTCCGGGCGCCACCGCTGCCCGTGCCGATCGATGACCTCGAGCGTGGCGAGACCGGGATCGACATCCGTGGTCACGACGATCCGGAGCGGCTGCCCTCTCACGGGATGCGCGGGCGAGTGGAAGATCCGCGCGTGCACGTTCTCCGTGCATCGATCCGCGCGGGGAAAGGCGATCGGGAGCGCCGCGCGCGTGTGCGCGAGGCCGCGGAGATCCGGCTCGGGCGCACGACCGAACACGACGATCGAGTCGATGCGCTGGACGAAGGCGCGTCGCGTCGTGTCGCGTCCGAGCTCGAGGCCGCTGACGGTGACCCGGTTCACGCGGCGCAGGAGATCGCCCTGAGCACTGTCCGCGGCCCTGCACGGCTCGAGGTACTCGGCGAACGAGTGGAGGATGCGCGGTGACCCTTCGGCGTTGCGCCCGAGATAGATCATGATGTGGCCCGGGAAGTGAAAAAGGACGACGCCGTGATCGAGCGCGCGATCCGCGATCGCCAGCCGTTCCGCTTCCGGCATGCCTTCGGGGATCGGGATCGAGAACGTGCCGACCTCGGCCTGGCGCGCGCTGTGTCTCGGCATGTCGAGATCGAAGGTCGAGAGCACGTCCATGACGAGCTCGCTGCAGTCGAGCCCGCCGTCTCGCCCGCCCCAGCCGTAGGGCTCGTCGAGGTGGCGGAAGGCTTCCTCGAGAAAAGCGCGTCGCGTGAGCGCGCGCCGAGTGGGGGTCATCGCGTCGGCGCCGATCGCGGTCGATCGATGAAGCCCGTCCCGGGTCGCGAAGAGCACGCGCGCAGGATCGGTGGGGTCCCGCGCGAGGAGGACGTCAGCGTCTGCGTCGATCCCCGCGCCGTCGTCGCTCGCGATCGCCATCGGTGCACGCGGCCTCACGCGCGGCGCGCGGATGAGCGTGAGGCCCTCGGCGTGAGTCAGCGGCGGCGAGAGGGGCGCGTCGGCCGCGATCCAGCCCAGCGCATACCGGGTCCGCACGAGGAGGGACCCGTCCGGCTCGACGTGAAGAACCTGGACCAGCTCCTGAGCCTCGACCGTGCTGCACGCGTTCCGATCGAACGCGTGATCGACCGGCGAGCCATCCGTCGTCGCCGTGTAGAACGCTCCGAGATCACGCCCACAGCGGAGCGGCAGCGCGGCCGTGGTCACACGCAGCGCCCCCGAGAGCGCCTCCATGGCGACGTCGGTGAACCGCGCGATCACCGCGGGCCCGATCCGCGCCCCCGAGGCATCGACGTAGCTTCCGTCCTCGAGGCGCTCCCGGATGAAGGCGAGCCGCTCGGAGACCTCGCGCGAGACGATCTCGCGGGCCGGAACCTCGGCGAGGGAGAGACGTGCGAAAGGAAGGTCGTCTCCCCCGCTCCCGACGGCGCGATCGTGCGCGGCGATCTCCTCGGGGCTCAGCAGCGCCTCATCGAGAGCCGCGGGCGTCGAGCGCGCGAGCCAGGCGTCCAGCGTGCGCTCGCTCTCCGCCACGCCCGGAAGCGGGCTCTCGGCGTCCGTCGGCGGCCCGCACTCGGGGAGCGAGCGGGGCGGCGGGCCCGAGACAGCGGTGGGGCTCGTGAGCGCAGGGTCTCCGCGACCCTCGTCGACCGCGGCGGCACCACCGCCACACCCGGCGCATCCGAGCGCGAGGGTCAGCCCCCAGCTCGCCATCGTCTTTGCAGTCCGCACGGCCCTCTTCGGATCGTACTCGGCGAAGTGGCTCACGTCGCAGGATCGACGAGCCTCGGCTCCCTGTGCATTCCCGCCCGTTGTGGTGTGACCGTGCAGCCCTCGGCACACCGTTGCACAGACGCTCCAGCGCGAGATCGCGAGATTCCAGGGCTTTGTCGAGGATCGTTCCTGGTACGGTCTCTGCTTTAGGGCTGCGCAGTGACGGATGGGCGCAGGGGCGCTCGACCGACGAAAAGTGACCTGGCCTCGAGGGTGAGCGTGGCCGCGGTCACGAAGGAGCGAACGATGCGCAAGAGTGCATGGCTGCTGTTGAATGTGATCGCGCTGCTCGGCGGATGCGGCCCGGATCGGCTCGACCCGAACGCGCAGCCGAACCCCCAGCCCTTCCCGGAGCCCTTCCCGGTCACGCCGTCGAGCGGCGACTTCCTGGATCCCCGCATCGTGACCGGCTCGCCGGTCAGCCTCGCGGTGACGCCGCCTGCGATCAGCGGCGGCACGCTCCTCGTGACGCACGAGGGTGACGTGGCGATCGTCGCGGATCCGGACCGGGACCGCGTGCTCGTGGTCGACCTCGTCGCGCGCGCCGTCATCGAGCAGACGACCTCGCTCCCGCCGGGCGCGGAGCCGGGCCGGGCCATCGAGGACGCCGACGGGCGCATCCACGTCGTGCTGCGCGGAAGCGGCGACGTCTTCTCCTTCACGCCGGGCGCGATCGCGAGCGGCGAACGGCATCACGTCTGCGCGATGCCGCGCGGCATCGCCTACGAAGAGGCCACGGACTCGCTGCACGTCGCTTGTCGGAGCGGCCAGCTCGTGACGCTGTCGACCGCGGGCGAGATCACGCGGACGGTCCAGGTCGAGAGCGATCTGCGCGACGTGACGATCCTGGGCGGACACCTCTTCGTCTCCACCTTCCGCCAGGCCCACCTGCTCGAGCTGGACGCGACCGGGGCTCCCGTCACGGACCGCGTGCCGGCGACGTTCGCGGGCTTCGGCGGCGGCGGCTTCGCGGAGGATGGCGCCCGGAGCGGCCCAGGCGCGACCGGCTTCGCCCCGGCGGTCGCCTGGCGGACCACCACCGTCCCCGGCGCACAGACGATCGCGATGGTTCACCAGCGCGAGAGCGACACGCGGGTCGAGCCCCAGCCCGGCGGCTACGGCGCTGGCGGCGGCACGGGCTGCGGACAGTCAGGCATCGTCCAGTCGGCGGTCACCTTCTTCGGCGCGGATGGCTCGATCTCCGACGGCGTCGAGATCCCGGCCGCGACCCTCCCGGTCGACATCGCCTTCTCACACAGCGGTGACGAGGTCGCGATCATCGCGGCCGGCAACGAGTCCGGCCTCATGGCCGTGCAGGTCTTCTCGCGCTCCAGCCTCGAGACGTCGGGCAGCTTCAGCTGTCTGTCGTCGGACGGAAGCTTCGTGAGCCCCCCGGCCGGACGGGGCGGTGCCCCGACGGTCGACGTCGCCGTCGCCGTCAACGCCATCGCCGCGGCCTACGACGGTCGGGATCGCCTCATCGTCCAGCAGCGCGAGCCCTCGGCGCTCGTCTACCTCGGGCAGACGATCTCGCTCGGCGGCGAGTCGCGCTTCGACACGGGTCACTCCGTGTTCCACGGCAACTCGGGCGCGTTCATCGCCTGCGCCTCGTGCCACCCGGAGGGCGGCGACGACGGCCGCACGTGGAACTTCGACGGCATCGGCGACCGCCGAACCCCCGCGCTGCATGGTGATCTCCGTGGCACCGAGCCGTTCCACTGGGACGGCGACATGACGGACCTCGGCACGCTCGTTCACGAGGTCTTCACGGGCCGCATGTCCGGTCCGAGCCTCGACGCGCACCAGGTCGACGCCCTCGGCGGCTGGCTGGACGCGATCCCGGCCCCGGTCGGCGAGGCAAGCCTCGACACCGCCGGCGCGGCGCGCGGCCAGGGGCTCTTCTACGGCGAAGCGCACTGCGGCGACTGCCACTCGGGCGCGCTCTTCACGAACAACACGACGGTCGACGTCGGCACCGGCGGCCGCTTCCAGGTCCCGTCGCTGATCGGTGTCTCGTACCGGCTGCCGCTGATGCACAGTGGCTGCGCGACGAGCATGCGCGCCCGCTTCGAGCCGGGCTGCGGCGGCGGTGACTCGCACGGCCAGACGTCGCAGCTGAGCCCGGAGGCGCGGGACGATCTGATCTCCTTCCTCGAGACCCTCTGACCCTCCGCGGAGCTCTTCCGCGAGCACTCCGGTCCATCGAGGCGGCGCCCCCCAGCGCCGCCTCGTTGCTTTTTCGCGCTATGCCTGGGACATGTCCCTCCTGATCGAGGATCCAGACGAGATCCGCGCGATCGCGCTCTCCGCGAAGCGGATCGCCGTGCTCGGGATCAAGACGGAGAAGCAACGAGACCAGCCGGCGTTCTACGTCGCCGACTATCTGGTTCGGGCCGGCATCGAGGTCATCCCAGTGCCGGTCTACTACCCGGAGGTCACCGAGATCCTCGGGCGCCCGGTCGTGCGTCGCCTGGAGGACATCGAGGGGCCCGTCGACATGGTCGACATATTTCGGAGGCCGAGCCATCTGGAAGCGCACCGTGACGCTCTGATCGCGAAGCGCCCGGCGGTCGTGTGGCTTCAGCTCGGGATAAGGAACGACGCGTTCGCGAACGGGCTGACCGAGGCAGGCATCCGCGTCGTCCAGGATCGATGCCTCATGGTGGAGCATCGAATGGCCGCGGCGCGGCGCTGATGGCGTACCTGGTCAAGGAGCTCTTCTTCACCCTGCAGGGCGAAGGCGCGCGAACGGGGCGTGCCGCGGTCTTTCTGCGATTCGCCGGCTGTAACCTCTGGACCGGCCGCGAAGCGGATCGAGGGCGGGCGATCTGCACGTTCTGCGACACCGAGTTCGTCGGGACCGACGGGCCTGGCGGCGGTCGCTTCGAGGACGCCGAGGCGCTCGCCCGTGCGGCACGCTCGCTGTTTCCCGAGGGCGGCGCGCCCTACGTCGTGTGCACCGGCGGCGAGCCGCTCCTCCAGCTCGACCTGGCCCTGGTCGAGGCGCTCCACGCCGTCGGCTTCGAGGTCGCCATCGAGACCAACGGCACCCTCGCCGCACCGCCGGGCATCGACTGGATCTGCGTCAGCCCGAAGGCCGGGAGCGAGCTCGTCCTGCGCAGCGGGCAAGAGCTGAAGCTCGTCGTCCCTCAGGACGGCGCTCCGCCCGAGGCCTTCGAGTCGCTCGCGTTCGACCACTTCTTCCTGCAGCCGATGCACGGCCTCCTGACGAAACAGAACACCGAGCTCGCCGTCGCCCACTGTCGAGCACATCCTCGCTGGCGGCTCTCCCTCCAGACGCACAAGCTGCTCGGCATTCCCTGAGCAAGCCCATGTCGCGTCACGAGATCTGGAGAGAATTCGGCTTCGAGGCCGCCCATCGCCTGCCGCACGTCCCCGACGGGCACAAGTGCGCGCGCTTGCACGGTCACTCGTACCGGGTCCGCGTGTACGCGTCGGCGCCGCTCGACGCCAAGCTCGGCTGGGTCCGCGACTTCGCGGACATCAGCGCGGCCGTCGAGCCCGTCCGGGCGGCGCTCGACCACTACTACCTCAACGAGGTGGCGGGCCTCGAGAACCCGACGAGCGAGAACATCGCCCGCTACGTCTGGGACCGGACCAAGCCCCGGCTTCCCGAGCTCTGTCGCGTCGAGGTCATGGAGACGTGCACGTCGGGCACCCGGTACGAAGGGGAGTGAGGGCGCGAGCGACGTTGCAGGCCGCGTGCGAGGTCGTCTATGTTCCTCGCGCCCCAGGAGGAACCATGCCGCGACCGACCTTGCTGCCATCGAACCGGGCGTCTCTGCTCGCTCTCTCTGCTCTCCTCTCGCTCACGGCGGCGCCGGGCTGTGGCGGCGACGGCGTGCGCCACGCGAACGTCTCGGCAGGAGCGATGCCTGACGGGCAGACCTTCACGGGGGTCTGGCACTCTCCGCAGTACGGCGAGATGCAGGTCGTCCAGACCGGCTCCCACGTCGTCGGCGAGTACACCCGCGACGAGCGGCGCGGACGCATCCAGGGCACGGCCCAGGGCGACCTGTTCCGCTTCGAGTGGCAGGAAGAGCGCGAGCTGATCCGCGGCCGTCCGACGACGACACGCGGTCACGGCTACTTCCAGTTCCAGATCGGTGGCGACGGCGACTCGTACATCGTCGGCGAGTAAAGCCACGACGACAACGAGACCGGCAGAAGCCCGTGGCGTGCTGCGCGCGATCGCCGACGACGCCCACATTTGTCCACGGATGCGAGGTCCTCCGGCGGCGACTCGTCGTCCAGCGGAGATGGCCTCGAAGACCTCGGTCCGTCCGGAAGCGGCAGCTCTTCGGGCTCATCTTCGGGCACGGGAAGGGGCGACCCGGTCGGCGACGACCTCGGCGACCTGTGACGTGATGCCCCCGCCCGGGGCCGGGTCTGCTTGCATCTTCCCAGAGCCTCGGGGACACTTGGCGCGTTCGCTTGCCTGTGATTGGTATTCCTCCGGCGTAGTTTTCCGGCGACCACTCGAAGAGCGACTGACAGCCCGAACCCACACGCACAGAACGTCGTCCGCGCCTGCGAGAGCAGGTACCTGCCGCGGACGCTGCGCCCCCCCCGAGGTCTCTCGGCGGCGTGAGCCCGGTGCGTGCCGGGGCCTGATCTAGGCGGGGAAGGAGCCTTGAGCGTCGTATGGGTCTGTTGTCCACCTGGTCGGCACGAGCGAAGAGCGCGATCGAAGGCGTCGACGCCCCACATCCAAGCGAGTCCGCGCAGCGGTCTGGCTGGCGGCACCGTCGACTCGAAAACAACCCGCAGCACGATGCTCGAAGAGCAGAGGATGGCGCCGCCATGGAACGGATGCGCTGGGACGACATCTGCCGCTCGGACGAGTTCCGCGGCCGCTGGGTAGCTCTCGACGAGGCTCGGTACGACGAGGAGACCGGCAAGGCGACCGA
Organism: Polyangiales bacterium; assembly: GCA_038252025.1. Classification (GTDB taxonomy): domain Bacteria; phylum Myxococcota_A; class Polyangia; order Polyangiales; family Sandaracinaceae; genus JBBSAT01. The sequence goes on from JBBSAT010000144.1 coordinate 14,321, forward strand.
AGGCGCCGTCGTCGACGTCGACGACGATCTGGTCGAGCTCTGCGGCCGGATCCGCGCCTCGGAGCGGAAGAACTGCGCGATCTTGTTCTGCGGCGAAGACGCCCCAGACGCGACCAGCCACTAGCGTTCGGCCGCGTTCGGCCGGCACCGCCGACGCACGCCTGGGCGCTGCGTGTGCGCGCCGGGCGCCAGAAGGCTCGGAGCAGGCGGCTTCACCCGCGCGTCCCGGGACGCGCGGCTCAGTGCGGCGCCGGGCACCAGTCGTCGGAGAACTGGCGACGAGCAGTCGCCGCAGCGCCGACACCACGAAGATCGCGGTAGAGCGCCTGGGCTTGCGGGCAATAGCCCTGCTGCAGAAGGATGCCCACCTGGTTCCCGCCAGTGCGCTCGAGGGAGTCCTGTAGCTGGCGAGCCTGGGGTGCGGCGCGGCCGACGAGCCGCTGAACGTGCTGTAGCGACTGGATCGCTCCGTCCCAGTCACGCCGGTCCACCGACGCGAGGCCCTGGGCCGAGATCTGACGCGCCTGGGCCTCGTCTGCCGGGCTGGCGTGTGGATGCGGATCGCGATCCGGATGCGACGAGGTCGGCGTCGTCCCCGCGTCCACAGCCGTCGGGGTCGTCGGGGTCGTCGGCGTCGTCGGAGTCGTCGGGGTCGTCGGCGTCGTCGGGGTCGTCGGGGTCGTCGGCGTCGTCGGGGTCGTCGGCGTCGTGGGCAGCATCGGCTGCATCGTTCCGGTCACGACAGGCTGCGGTGGGCGCGGCGGCGTCGTGGGCGTCGTGGTCGTCGTCGTCGTCCCGGTGGAGCCTCGGCCGTAGACCCAGTAGAGCCCCGCGCCGCCGACCGAGCCGCCGATCACGAACAGACCGACGACGAGGAGGAGGACGATCTTGCCGCCCCCACCCGACGCCGCGGGCTGCGGCTGCTGCATCTGGCCCGTGCCGTAGCCGCCGGGCGCGTAGGCCCCCGGCGCGACGCCCGGCATGCTGTGCTGGCTCGGGTAGCCCCCCGGCACGGGGGACGAGCCGCCGTACGACGCAGGCATCTGGCCCGTGCCCATGTTGCCGAAGCCGACCGCGCCCATCGCTGCTGTTCCCGCGACGCCAGGCTGGCTCCCGTACCCCTGTTGGCCCATCGGGGGCGGCGTGTTCTGCTGCCCGAAGCCGCCCATCGGCGCTGGCGTCGGCACCGGGGAGCGACCTTCGGGATTCTTCGGAAGGATGGCGCCGCCGGCGGAGGTCGCCATCGTCCACGCGGCCTGCGTGTCCTGGTAGCCCGTGAATTCCTGGAGGAATTCGAGCACGGACGACTGCCGATGCTCCGGGGCCTTCGAGAGCGCCCGCATGACGGCGTTCTTCTTGTTCTGGGGGATCGCCATCCCGTTCGGGAAGCCCTCGAACGGCGTGGGCTGGGCCGTGAGGTGCTTCGTCGCCCACTCCCACGGCGTCTTCGCCTCGAACGGCAGCTGCCCCGTGAGCATCTCGAAGACCATGATGCCGAGCGAATAGATGTCGCTCCGGAGGTCGAGCGTCTTTCCGCTGAACTGCTCCGGGCTCATGTAGGGCGGCGTCCCGAGGACCATGCCCTGCTTGGTCAGCTTGGCCTTCGACGGATCCTCCGCCTCGCCCTTCTTCGCGATCCCGAAGTCGAGAACCTTCACGAAGTCGGTCTGCCCGCCGCGATCCGTGAGGAGCACGTTCTCGGGCTTCAGATCGCGGTGCACGATGCCGCGTCCGTGCGCTTCGTGGAGCGAGCCGCACATCTGGACCAGGACCTTGTCCACACGGGGCAGGTCGAGGAGGCCCTGCTCCATGACGGACGCGAGCGACTTCCCCTCGATGTACTCCATCACGATGAAGAGGGTCTGGTCGTCGAGCGTGCCGAAATCGAAGAACTGAATCGTGTTCGGGTGGGAGAGCTCGATGACGGTCTCGCACTCGCGGTTGAAGCGGGCGACGAGCTGCGGGTCTTGCGAGAACTCCGGGTGGAGCGTCTTGATCGCCACCTTGCGCGTGGCGGCGCCCATCTTCTGCTCGGCGATGTAGACGCGACCCATGCCGCCCTCGCCGAGCAGCTGCGTCGGTCGGTATCGGCCCTGGATCACCTTGCCGAGGAGCGGATCGCCCGTCTCGGCGACCTCCACCTCGAGCATGGCCCCGCACGAGAGGCAGAACTTGGCGTGATCTTCGTTGTTGTGCTGACAACGCTGGCAGGTGCGAGCCATGAGCCTCGGGGTCTGTGGAGCGCGCCGGAACGCGGAAACAAGGCTCGCCGGGTGGACGAGTCGGAGGGCGCCCGGTGATCCTACGATCGCCGACGCGCTTTTCGACCGCGAGTCTACTCGGCCGCTTGGCAACTTCAAAGACGCCGCTCGTTGCCGGCCCATCGCGGCCGTGGGATCGTGCGCGGCCTCGCCACGTGTGCGGGGCGCTTTGGAGGGCTTTCGATGCGTCGCTTGGCTTGTGTCGTCCTGTTCGGGGGTGCTCTCGAGCTGGCAGGCTGCGGAAACACCCCCCCAGCTCCCACGGACGGAGGGGTGGAAGCCTCCAGTCACCTGGTGTTCGAGCCCAGCTCGGGCGCGATCGACTTCGCGGACGTTCCGTTCCCTGACGACCTGTACTTGCAAGGCGGCCACGTCGAGGTCGGTGCCCTCCCGAGCGAGGACGACGCGATGCCCCAGATGCTCGACGACGAGCGGGCCGCGTTCCGGGAGCTCGACGGCTTCGGCGTGACCTCGCCGGTGTTCTTCCGCGTCGACGGAGATCTCGATCCGGCCTCCCTTCCCAGCAGCCCGGCCGCATCGCTCCGCGACGACGCGAACGTCTTCCTCGTCGACGCCGACGCCGCGTCGCCCTCGGCGTTCATGCGGGTCCCGGTCGAGGTTCGATGGGACGCGCCTTCCCGGCTCCTGGCCGTACGGCCGTGGAACGGCCACGCCCTGCACGAAGGGCGCGCCTACGCCGCCGTCGTGACGAACGGCGTCCGTGCGACGGATGGAACGGCGCTGGCGCCCTCAGCGCGCTTCGCCGCGATCCGCGACGCAGCGAGTCGCCCGACGGATCCGACCGACGCCGAGGCTTGGGACGAGTACGCGCAGGTTCTCGCGTCCCTCGCGGTGCCCGTCGCGTCGGTCTCTGGCCTCGCCGTGTTCCACGTCCAGACAGCTGCGGCGGACATGGCGGACGCGCGAGCGATCGTCCGGGCCGCCGCGCCCACGCTGACCATCCTCCGCGTCGCCTCCGGGGCAGCGCTCGACGAGGTCCTCGGGACGCCGGCCATGGACGTCCCCGGGACAGACGTCGCCGGCGGCGTGCAGCACTTGCACATCGGAACGCTGATCGACGGGACGTTCGAGTCCCCGTATCTCATCTCGAGCCAGCCCTTCGTGCATGCCCCGTGGGGCCGCGATGCGAGCGGTGCGCTCGAGGTACGGCGAATGGACAGCGTGTGGTTCTCCGTCGCCTTGCCCAGCGGCGACACGAGCAACCTTCCCGTCGTCGTCTTTCAGCACGGGCTCGGAAGCAACCGCAGCGCGATGTTCGCGATCGCGGACGCGCTCTGTGCGCAGGGCTTCGCCGTCGCCGCGATCGACATCCCCTGGCACGGGATGCGGGCCGAGGGCGCCTCGGTCGATACGCGCCACGTGTTCGGGAGCGCGACGGGCCCCGATCTCTACGGCGACGTCGGTGGCACGACCGTCTACGTCGGCTTCGTCGGAGTCGTCGACTCCGCGGGCCCATACGCGGCGTTTCACGCGAACTATCCGCGCGATGCGCTCCGGCAGTCCGCGCTCGACATCATGGCGCTCGTCAACGCGCTCGACACGAGCGACTGGTCCGGCGTGTCCACCATGGGTGGGCCGAGCGACGTCGGCTTCTCTTCCGACCCGATGGGCTTCGTCGGCGTCTCGCTCGGCGGGATCGCCGGAACGATCTTCGTCACGTCCGAGCCGCGGATCGGAGCGGCGGTGCTGAACGTGACCGGGGGGGAGCTCACCAACCTCGTCGCCTACAGCGCGTCGTTCAACCAGACGTTCCTTCCGTTGCTTCTGCCGAGCCTCGGGCTCGACGCCGATCTGATCGACTACGTGAACGCGCCGCCGCGCTTCTATCCGGAGCTCGCGATCTATCAGACGCTCCTCGATCGCGGCGACTCGATGACGTTCGCGCCCGTGCTCGCGACCGAGGCAAAGGACGTCGTCTTCCAGATGGCATACGACGACGAGACGCTGCCGAACCTCGCCACGGAAGCGCTCGCTCGCGCCGCTGGCGCTTCGATGGTCGGGGGAAGCCCCAGGTACACCGACCTCGCGACGGTGAGCGCTCCGGTGGTCTCGAACCTCGTCCTCGGCTCGGCCCGCGTCACGCGCGGTCTGACCGTGTTCGATCCCGCGACCCACGGTCTGCTCTCCACGCGATCGTCGTCGGCGAGCGTCGAGCACCCGCCGACGCCGCCCTTCGTGA
>JBBSAT010000145.1:0-18746 GCA_038252025.1 Polyangiales bacterium
CACCCCCTCGTATCGCTGCGCGGGAAGGCGAGACCAGTTTCTGGTCACGCTTTCACTCCTCGTCCGAGTCGTCCGCTTCGTCCGGCTCTTCGTCTTCGCCGTCGTCCGGCGCGCTCGCGTCGGCCACGGCGCCCTGCAGCAGCTCGATCAGACGTCGGCAGCGCTTCGTCGCATCTCCGGCTTCGATCGCGACGAACGACTCTTCAGCGCCGAGCGTGAGGAGGTTCTCCGCGATCTGCGCGAGCAGCCCGTCTCCGAGCCGCGATCGAACGCCGATGGCGCGAACGCGCGCGTAGACCTGTGATCGCGGCCCTGGAGGCGGCTCGAGCGGATCGATCGCGGCCTGGATGCCGATCGACGTCGCGAACGCCAGGGCGTCCTCGGCGTCCCAAGGACCGCCGGCCTGCCACACGAGCGGCGGTGCTTCGGCCTTGCGCAGGCGCTCGACGAAGAGCGTGAGCGCCTCGCGATCGCGCGGGCCCGGGCTCAGCTCGACGCCGGTGACGAGGACGGCGCGATCGGCGCGAAACGTCTTCAGCGCCGTGATCAAGCTGGTGAAGATGTTCGGATCCTCGTGCCGCAGCGCGCCTCGCTCGCCGCGCACGACGCTCGGCGGAACCTGGATCGCGAGCGTCGCGCCCTCGGGCACGTTGGCGCGAATCTTCTGGATGGTCGCGGCGCGCGGGATCCCGGAGAGCGTGAGCTCGACGTGCGACAGAGACTCGAAGTAGCGGGGACCGGGGACGCGGTCGAGCACCGCGCCGATGTGGAAACGAGCCATAGGCGCGCGACTCTACAACACCGTCCTCCCGGGGCGCGTGTGTTAGTCTGCGCCGATGAGCGGCTGGTCCTCGCGCGGCTCGCGCGCGTCCTCGGTTGGGCGCGCGAGCGCGTTCTCGTCGTTAGTGCTTCTCTCGTGCGTCGTCGGTGCTGCCGCAGGCTGCTCGCCCGCTGTCCCGTCCTTCCCGCCGTTGCCGGTGGACGCGGGCATCGAGTGCGACGACGCGAACCTCTGCCCGAGCGGCCAGACCTGTCTGCAGGGCATCTGCTACGCGGCCTGCGATGCGACGCACGCGTGCGGGGCGCTGGAGTCGTGCTCGAGCGGCGTCTGCGTGAGGCGCGTCGGAGACGCCGGTCCGCCACGCGACGCGGCACCGAGCGATACGCCCGTCGATCCGTGCATCGCGGCGGCTTGCGCGAGCCCGACGCCCATCTGTCGCGACGGCCTCTGCGTCGAGTGTCAGGCCGCCAGCGACTGCGGCGGTGCGTTCCCGATCTGCGATCTCGGACGAGCTCGCTGCGTTGCGTTCGACCCGGACTACTGCGGCCCGTGCAACTCGGATCTCGACTGCAGCACCGCGGGAGGGACCTCGTTCGGATCCTGCACCGAACGCATGGAGCCCGGGCCCGTCGAGCGCGTCTGCCTTCCGGCGTGCGACGCGTCGACCCCCTGTCCCAACGGCTTCCGTTGCGAGGAGCCCCGCTGTGTCCCGACCACCGAGTCGTGCACGGGCTACTTCGGCGGCGTGCGCAGCCGTACGTGTGCGGACGACAGCGAGTGCGCCCAGATCGGCGCCACCGTCGACACGGGCCTCATCACGGGCGCGTGCAGCGACGACGGCGCCGGACCGGTCTGCCACTACGCGTGCGGCCTGCCGACGGACTGTCCTGCCCCGTTCACGTGCAGCGGCGGCTTCTGTCTTCCTTAGGGCCCGCGGAAAATAATCGAATCGCCTCGACGCCGATGCATCCCCGCCCGCGGCGTTGCGGCTCCTCGACATACCGCCGGTATTCTCTCGTCCCCGCGCCTTGCTGGCGGGGCGCCTCGACGCCGATCCGATCCACTTCTTTTTCCGCGGGCCCTCAAGGCGTGACCAACGATGGTCGCGCCTCGTCCTTTCCCAGCGTGAAGCGCTGGGAAGTTCTCTCAGTCGAAGGGATCTGAGCAAAGTATTTGGTCAGACCTTCAGGCCTCGGGGCGTCCTCGCCGTCGGACGGTGGCTGCTGAGCGTCGCTGCTAGACTCTCGGGGTGCGCCGCGCTGCGATCGTCCTGATCTGCACCTTCTCGCTCCTCCCACGGGGCGCTGTCGCTCAGGACGACTGGGATCTGCATCGCGAACGGCCGCATGGCGCTCGCGTGCGCCCGCCGCGTGCTTCACATCCCCGCAGCCCGACCGCGCTGCCGCCGGCCGAGCCGCGTGATCGCCTGATCGCGCGCTACCGAGCGATCGTGGAGCGCGATCCCTCCGAGTCCTTCGCCATGGCGCGCCTGGTCGCCCTCCTCCGTGAGCGCGACGGCTCGACCGCTCGCTTCGAGGCGGAGCTCACCGAAGCGATGGCGGATCGCTCGCTGCTGTGGCCGCGGCTCACCCTCGCGTACATCCGTCGCGAAGCGGGAGCGAGCGCGGCGGCGCACCAGATCTACCAGGAGGCGACCGAGCTGTTTCCGGCGGATCCGGCGCCGCTGGTCGAGCTGGCGCACCTCGCGCGTCGAGACGGTGCGCTGACCGACGCACGCGACTCCCTCGAGAGAGCGCGGCGGCTCGCGAGGGGGGAGCCGGCGGATGTGATCGCGCGCGAGCTGGTCGATCTGCTCGTGGAGATCGGCGCCGTCGCGGACGCGCGGCGCCTCGATGCGGAGCTGGCAGGCGCGCAAGCGAGCGTCGATCGCCGCCTTCAGCTGCCGCGGGCCCTCGCGGCGCGCGGGCTCCACGAGGAGGCGCTCGTCTCGCTCACCGAGGTCGCGCGGCACATCGCAGGCGACCCTCGCGCGCGCGTCCCCGTCGGCTTGCTGCGCGCTCGCTCGGAGCTCGCCCTCGGGCAGAACGACGAGGCGATCGCGACTCTGGGCAGCGTGCTCGCGAGCGCGAGCGGCGGTCTGCGCGCCGAGGCCTACGAGGTCGCGTACGAGGCCTATCGCGCCGCCGATCGTCTCGAGGATCTCGTCGCGCGCCTCTCACGTGAGCGCTCTCCCGAGGCGGCGGTGCTCCTCGCGAGAGTGGAGGACGAGCGTGGGCACGATGAGCAGGCGCTCGCGGCGTACGATCGCGCCATCCGGCTTCGACCGCGAGACACGGTGCTGCGCGAGCGTCGCGGTCAGGTGCTGCTTCGCGCCGGCCGTGTCGACGAGGCCGTCGAGGCGCTGCGCGCGCTCTATCGGTCCGCACCGAGCGAGCCAGGCTACCTCGTCGAGCTCGCGGGTCTCCTTCGTGACGACGGCCGCGCGGCGGACGCGACGAACGCACTGGTCGTCGCGTCGCGCGCGCGCGGGAGCGACGTGCGCTTGCATCAGCACCTGGCGGAGCTCTTCGCCCGCTGGGGAGACGACGCCCACGCTCTCGAGGAGGTGCGCATCCTCGTCCGACTCGAGCCCGACGAGCCGTCGCACCGGGTCCTCCTGGGCGACCTCCTGCTCTCGAGCGGTGATCGCGCCGCAGCGTTCGCCGCGTGGCACGCGCTCCTCACGGGACAGGAGCGCTCTGCCGTCGCGCACGCCGAGCTGGGCGCCGTCTTCATGGATCACGATCTGCTCGACGAGGCGCGCGCCGAGCTCGAGCGAGCCGTCGAGCTCGCTCCCGCGGACCCGGAGGTGCTCGGTCGCCTGATCGACGTGCTCGTACGCAGCGGTCACGACGCGGAGGCGGAGCCGTTCGTCGATCGGCTCGCGAGCGAAGTGTCGGGAGATCCGGAGCGACTGCGCGAAGCTCGCGATCGGCAGGTCTCGCTCTGGGTTCGGCGCCGGACGCTGATCGGACACGTCCGCGAGCTCGAGCAGCGCGTCGCGGCGTCGCCGAGCGACACGGCCTCGGCGCGGATCCTCGCCGAGGCGCTTCGCCGGTCGGGCGATCTGCACCGCGCCGAAGAGGTGCTCGGCCAGCTCCTGACGATCGAGCCTGGAGACGTCGACGCGCTCACGGCGCTCGAGCGCGTCCAGATCCTCTCGGCCGACCTCGCCGGCGCGATCGAGACGCTGGAGCGGCTCGTCGCGCGCGATCCGGCTCGTGCGACCTCGTACCTCGCCCGCATGAGCGAGCACGCGCTCGCGCTCTACCGAGATGACGATGCCGTGCGCTACGCCGAGCGCGCGGTCGCGCTCGCGCCGGCCGACGCGGCGACGCACCGCCGGCTGGGAGAGCTGTTCCGGCGGCGGCAGGACCCGGAGGGCGCTTCCGCTCACTATCGACGTGCTCTCGCGCTGGATCCGCGGCTCTACGACGTGGCGATGCAGCTCGCCGAGCTCCGCACGTCGCTGTCCGACGCGGCTGGCGCCGAGGCCCTCTACGCAACGGTGATGGTCGACGCGCCCGATGACGATCTCGTCGAGCGCGCCGCCCGCGCGGCGATCGAGCTGTCGATCGGGCGCGGCAATGCGCTGCCCTTGCTCGACCGCCTCTTGCCGCTCGCGCTCTCTCGGTTCGATCGTCCCGTCTATGCGCGCGCTGCGCTCGACGTGCTCGACGCGATGGCAGCAGGGCTGGTCTCGCGCTCGACGGGCACCGGGCCGGAGGCCGAGACGGCGCGCAGCGCGCTCCACGATCTCGCAGCGCGGGGGCTCCCGGTGCTCTTGCGCGCGCTGTCCTCCTCCGATCCGCGGGAGCGGTTGACGGCGCTCTCGATCCTCGGCCCGGCGAGGGTCGAGGCGGCGGCGCCGGCGCTGCTGTCCGTCGTCGAGTCCGGCGCTGACGCGCCGCTCCGTCGCCGTGCGCTCGCCGCTGCGGCTCAGGTCGCGCCAGCCTCGCTCCTCCCGCGGTTGGCCACGCTTGCGCGCGGCGCCGACGCCGGCCTGGCGCGCCTCGCGACGTGGGCGATCGCTCGCATCGGCGGGAGCGGGAGCCGCAGCCTGCTTCAGGAGCTCCTGGAGCGCGCCGACACCGACGTGGCGACGCTGGCCGCGCTCGGCCTCGCTCGCGTGGGCGATCGACGCGACGCGCAGCTCGTCGCGCGCGCGCTGGACGCTGCAGAGTCGGTCCCGCGGCGCGCCGGCCTCGCGCTCGCGCTCGCAGCGCTCGGTGGAGAGGTCCCGGCGGACAAGCTCGCGGAGCTCTCCCGTGCGGGTGGGCCCTCGCTCGTCGTCGCGAGCTTGATCAACGGCGCCGCCGATGGGCTCGCGTCGCCGGACTTCGTCGTCGCGCAGGCGAGCGCACGATCTCTCGGGCACCGACCGGATGACGTCACGCTCTCCTGGCCGCTGCCGGGATCCATCGAGAGCGCGCTCGCTCTCGCTCTCCGGGCCATCGACGAAGCGCCGGAGCGTCCCCTGCCGGCCGACCTGCCTCTGCGCGTCCAGCACGCGCTCGCGCTCGCGCTCGCCGGATCCTCGCCGCTCGCGACGCTGCGCTCGCTCGAGCCGCGCGACGGGGCGCTCGCGCTCGGAGCCTGTGCAGGAGGAAGCGCTGCATGTGCTGCGCTGCTCGGCTCGGGGGACGAGGTGCTCGCTGCGCTGCCGGTGGCGGCGGGCGATCCAGCGGTCCGCCGCGAGGTCGCGCGACTGGTCGGATCGCTCGGCGACGAACGGGTCGACCCTGCAGCACGGGCGCTGCTCGCAGACACCGCGCCCGAGGTCGTCGCGGTCCTGGTCCGCGGGCTCGCGGGTGCGCAGCGCGTCTCGCCGAGCCTCGCGGGCCCGCTGGGCGAGATCCTCGTCCGCTCCGAGGACTGGACGTTGCGCCTCGCGGCCGCCCGAGCGCTCGGACGCGCTGGGGAGGGCGGCGAGGACCCGCTGGCGCAGGCACTGACGTCCGACGCGTACGCCTTCGTCCGCGAGGCCTGTGCCCTGGCGCTCCGGGATCGGCACGGAGCGGAGGGGTCCGAGGCTCTCGCGGCGGCGTGTCGGCTCGATCCGGAGCCCCGCGTCCGTGGAGCTGCGTGCGGGCTGTAGTCGGCCTTCGGCGCCGAGCTTTCGCTACCTTCGTTGACGGGGGCGCCCAGTCTCGCCTACAACGGTGACGCGCGGGCGTTTCCGCCCGGGGTGATGCCGACACCATGGACGAGTTCATCGGGATCGCGTGTGGCCAGTGCGACACGTTCAGCCCGATGGGCACACCGCGCTGTCCGATCTGCGGCAACGATCTCGCATCGTTCGTCCGGGGCCGTGAGCCCGCACCCACCGAGGCACCGCTCGTCGCCGCCCCGGCCCTCGCAGCACCGCCCGAGTCTCGGGCACCCCAGTCGCCCGCAGCGCAGCGTCCCCAGGAGGATCCGATGGAGCAGAATCGCTACTACGTCTGCAAGGAATGCAGCTCGCCGGTCCCGCCCGGACACAAGTTCTGCGGCGCCTGCGGCGCGACCGTTCCAGACGAGGTTCTCGAGCGGAACGTCGAGTTTTTCGGGAGCATGCAGACGCCTGGCAAGGCCCGCCTGATCCTGATCCGCGGCACGGACGGAGCCGACGGCCTCAGCTACCTGCTCCAGGGCACCGAGCACGTCGCCGGTCGCACGAACGCGCAGATCCCGTTCCCGAACGATCCGTGGATCAGCGACCGGCACGCGAACTTCATCTATCGCGGCGAGAAGCTCGTCGTGCGCGACGAAGGTTCGGTCAACGGCGTCTTCGTCCGCGTGCGGCAGCCGGTCTCGATCGCTCCGGGCGACCACTTCCTGTGCGGCGAGCAGGTCTTCCAGCTCGAAGGAACCCCGAAGGACACGTCGGGCCCGGATCCGGACCAGACGTACTTCTATTCTTCGCCGAAGCGCCCGAGCCCGTTCCGGCTCACGCAGATCCTCCGGGGCGGGAACGAGGGAATGGTCTACTGCTCGCGCGACACGAGCGTGCAGATCGGTCGCGAGGACAGCGAGATGAACTTCCCGGACGACATCTACATGAGCGGCCGGCACGCCCGCATCGAGCTCGGCGGGGACGGCGCGTTCCAGCTCCACGATCTCGGCTCGCGCAACGGCACCTACATCCGGATCCGTGGCGAGCGCGAGCTCGCCCACGGCGACTATGTGTTCATCGGGCAGCAGCTCCTGAGGGTCGAGCAGACCGCGTGAGCCGAGAAGGAAGAACGTCATGAAGCAGCTGCGCCACTCGGTCGTCGTCCTCTGGATCGCGCTTGCCACGATGGGTGGTGCGACCCTGGTGGCTCCCGCGAGCGCGGAGGCCCAGGCCGCCCCCACGGCTGCGCAGCGAACGCGCGCGCGCGCGCTCTACACCGAGGGGCAGCGACAGTTCGCGGCGCATGCGTACACGGAGGCGCTCGCCGCGTTCGAGGGTGCCTATGCGCAGGTCCCGAACCCCGTCGTGCTGCTCGGGGTGGCGTCGGCGCAGGAGCAGCTCGGCCAGCGCGCCGAGGCCCGTGCGACGCTCGAGCGCTACCTTCGCGAGCGTCCCGACGCTCCGGATCGGGCGGAGATCGAGACGCGTATCGCTGCGCTGCCGGCCCCGGCCGCGCCGACCGGAACGATCCGCATCGCGTGCACCCCGGCGGGCGCGGCGATCCAGATCGACGGTGAGTCGCGAGGAACGTCTCCCGCGGATCTCATCGTGTCTCCGGGCGAGCACGAGCTGCGCTTGACGCTCGCGGGCTACGAGCCGCTCATGCAGTCGGTGACCGTGCAGCCTGACGCCACCGTCGAGATCACGGTCGAGCTCGTCGGAGCCGCCCAGGTCGCGAGCGAGGAGGGCGTGTTCGGCGAGGGCGGCGTGGAGTCCGAGGACGAGGCGGAAGAAGCCACGCCCGTCGAAGAGGCGCCTCTCTCCACGGATCCTTCCGCGGGCGTCTGGATCACCACGGCGCTCGCAGGCGTCGCGCTGGTGACCGGCACCGTCTTCGGCTTCCTCGCGCTCTCGCGGCAGAGCGACTTCGACGCGATGCCGACGCGCTCGGCCGCCGACGAAGGCGAGGCGTTCGCGCTCGTCGCGGACCTGTCTTTCGGTGTGGCGATCGCGGCCGGGATCACGGCCATCGTGCTTTACGCGACCGAGCGGCCCGCCGCGCCGGCGGACACGGCCACCGCCTCCGTACGCTTCGTTCCGTTCGGCTCGCCGAACGGCGGAGGCGCGGCGCTCAGCGCAACGTTCTGATCCGCCAACCGGCGCGAACCGGGCTCATCGCGGTCGCTACTCGAAGGCGATCGAGAGCGCATCGGACAGCGCCGGGGCGCCGACGATCTCGAGCCCGGCGCGCTCGTCCGGCGTGAGCTGGGAGGCATTTCCGCGGGGCATCACGAGCCGAGTGAAGCCCATCGCCCTCGCTTCGGCCACACGGGCTGCGCCACGCGGAACCGCCCGCAGCTCGCCTGCCAGTCCGACCTCACCGAAGACGGCGAGCTCCGGCGAGACCGCGCGATCTCTCAGGCTCGAGACCACTGCGATGGCGATCCCGAGGTCTGCCGCGCGCTCCTCGACCCGCGCGCCACCGGCCACGCTCGCGAACACGTCGCGGTCCAGGACGTGGACCTCGGCCTTGCGCTCCAGGACCGCGAGAAGGATCGCGAGGCGACTTCCATCGATCCCGGTCGAGACCCGGCGAGAAGACGCCCCGTACTGCGCCGGCGCGACGAGCGCCTGTACCTCGACCAGCACCGGGCGATTGCCTTCGGCCACTGGAACGACGATCGAGCCAGCGGCGCGCGATGGCCGCTCGGCCAGGAACAGCGCGCTCGGGTTCGGCACCTCTCGCAGGCCCTCTCGGACCATCTCGAAGACCGCCATCTCGTGTGCGGGACCGAAGCGGTTCTTCGAGGCGCGCACGATGCGGAAGCCAGCGCTCGGGTCGCCCTCGAACGTCAGCACCGTGTCGACGAGGTGCTCGAGCAGCTTCGGCCCGGCGATCGATCCGTCCTTCGTGACGTGGCCGATCAGAAACATCGCGATGCCGCGCTGCTTGGCGATCTCGACCAGTCGCGCGCCGACCTCGCGGAGCTGCGCGACGCTTCCGGACGGCGAGTCGAGCTGAGCGGACCGCACGGTCTGCACGGAGTCGATCACGACCGCCGCCGGCTTGTCGCGATCGAGCGTCGCGATCACGTCGTCGAGATCCATCGTCGCCTGGACGATCACGTCGGACAGTCCGGGAACCCCGATCCGGCCCGCGCGCATCGCGACCTGCGCCGCCGACTCCTCTCCGGTGACATACAACGCTCCACGCCCGTCGGCCGCGATCCCCGCGAGCGCCTGCATGAGGAGCGTCGACTTTCCGATCCCCGGGTCTCCGCCGAGCAGCACCACACCGCCGAGCACGGGACCGCCGCCGAGGACGCGATCCAGCTCGCCGAGACCCGTCCGAATTCGCTGCGCGGCATCCGCCCCCACGTCGCGAATCGGCACAGCGCGGCGGTGATCGCCCGCGACGTTCGTTCCTGGAGCGCCGCCGCGCGAGCGCGGGCCTTCGCGATGCTCGACGAGCGAGCTCCACGCGTTGCACGAGGGGCACCGCCCCAGCCACTTCGGGGAGGACGCGCCACACTCGCCGCACACATAGACGTTCTTGATCTTCGCGCTGGCCTTCATGGTCGGGCCCTTCCTAGTCTCGTTGCCGGTCTCCGATCTGGGGCCGTGCGCTCGCGAGGACGATGGCCGGGGACTATACTGACTCTCGTGCGCTCGATACCCATCGCGGTCCTCCTCGCGCTGTCCTTCGCCTCCGGCGCATCGGCGCAGACAGGAGCCGGTGATCTCGGCTCGCCGTTCGGGCCCGGCGTCGACGCCGATCGCGGGCCCGCGTCGCCGACCGTCGTGGTCAGCCCGAGCGATGGGACGCCGCCGACCGCGCGCGCCGTGCCGCCGCCGTCGTACGAAGGCGTGGCCGTGCCTCCTCCGCCAGGGGTCACTGCGCTCTACGCGCCGCGGGTCGGCCTGACGGCCAGCTCGAGCGACGTCCACATCCCGAGCTCGATCGCCACCCGGCTTCGTGCGCTCGATGCGGACCTCCAGATCCTCGCGGCGCGCGGCGGCGGAAGCATCGTCGACGGTGTCCTCTCGATGTTGACCGGAGGCGTCTCCATCACGATCGGCATCCTCATCAACGGCCCGCCGTCGAACTATCTCTACGTCTACGGCTCGGTCGGCGTCGTGCGCGGGATCCTCTCGCTCGCGCTGATGACGAACCCGTCCTCGGCCGCGATCCAGTACTCGCACATGTCGATGGGGACCCAGTCCGAGGTGCGAGCGCGCCTCCGATACGGAGAGGCGCAGCTCGACGCGCTCGCCGACATGGCGCGCATCGGACGCATCCTCGACGGCTCGCTCAACATCGCGGCAGGGCTCGCGGTGCTTCCGGTCTATCTCGGACCGAACAACTTCGAGATCACGAGCCCGTTCGACTACTTCGTACTCATCGGCGCCGCGATCTCCACCGTGAGCGGCGTCATCACGCTCTTCAGCACGAACGAAGCGGAGCGTCGCCAGTCTGCGTACCACGAGCTCCGCGACCGACTCCTCTCCACGCCCGAGGGCGCCGAGGACGACGCCGCTCTCGAGACCTTGGCGAGCGACGAGACCGCGTCGATCCAGGTGACGCCGAGCGTCGCCATCCTGCCGGGCGGCGGGTTCGCGAGCTTGTCCGGCACGTTCTGAGCGCAGGCCGCGGTGCCTCGCGAGAACGGTTGGATCGGGGAGTGGTCACCCGGCATCGGTGACCCGACTGCCGTCGGCTGGTTCACAGTCGTCGCGTACTTCGTCGCGGCGGCGCTCGCGTTTCGCGCGTTCCGGGTCGCGGGAGGAGGCGCGACGGTCCGCGAGACGATGCGGTTCTCGTTCGGAGAGTCGGCCAGCCCGCACGCTCGCGTGGCGCTCGTCTGGTGGGGGATCGCGTGCCTCCTCGGCTTTCTCGGCGTGAACAAGCAGCTCGATCTCCAGACGGCGCTGACCGAGCTGGCGAAGCTGCTCGCGCACGCGGGGGGCTGGTACGAGGGCCGTCGCGTCGTGCAGCTCGCGTTCATCGCGGTCCTGCTCGCGCTCGCGGCTCTCTCGCTCTTCGCGCTCGTCCGGTTCGGGCGGCCGGCGCTCGCGCGCCTGCGCGTCGCGCTGATCGGCACGGTGCTGCTCGCGCTCTTCGTCTGCGTGCGCGCGGTCTCGTTCCATCACGTCGACATCCTGTTCGGAACGGACGTGCACGGCTTTCGGCTGAACTGGATCCTCGAGCTCTCGGGGATCTTCGTGTTGGCCTACGCCGCTCGCGTCGAGATCGCGTCGGCCGGCGTGGGGCCGGGTGCGGCTACGCCAGCCAGGATACGTCGATGAGCGTCTGCGGGTCGTCGAGCGCGCGCGCGCCGAGCATGTTGACCTCGACATCCTCGGCGCCGAAGCGCTCGAGGCTTCGCTCCAGAAATCCGAGCACGAGCACGCTCGAGGTCAGCGACGGCGCGTCCATCTCGAGCAGCTCGAGACGGCCGTAGCCCTTGCCGAGCCGGCGGACGACGATCTCGAGCCCACGGAAGAGCCCGGCGGCGACCTGAGGCATCTCCGAGAGGACGAGCTCGGGCGGTGGGGCAGGCGGCTCGAGCGCGCGCATGTCCTCGAACGCGCCCTCCGCGCTGGCGCGCCCGCACTCCACGATCGTGTGGAGATCGTCGGATCCGAGGCGTGCGTCGATGTGCTCGACGAGCGTCCGGAACGCGTTTCCGTCGACCCACGTCTCGGGCGCGATCCCGAGGTCGAACGGGCGCCGAGCGCTCTCGGGCATGTTGGAGAGAAGCTCGCGCAGCGCGCGCTCCCCGAAGCGCCGGGCGACGAAGCGCAGCACGCTCAGCACCACGCGCCCTCGCACCTGGGTCGCAATCTGTGTGTCGTGGTCGCCCTCGGGCTCCTCGACGGGGACCTCGATCGACGAAGGCGTCGCCGTGGTCGGGGGGAGGGCGGGAGCGACGGGCGGTGCGAGCGGCTCGCCCCGCAACATCTCGCGCGGCACTGCCGGAGCGCGAATCGTCCGATCCAGCTCGGGCGCGCCCGAACTACGGGCGGGCGGCGCCTTGGTGATGGGCCCGGGCGTCGGCGCCGGGGCGACGCGCGGCGCGACCGCTCTCTCGGGGCGGCCGCCGTCCGGCAGCTCGAGGGAAGGGCGGGTGCCCTTCTTCCGCGAGTCGCGCGCCTTCAGCTCGAGGACCTCGAACGCGAAGCTGTCGCTCGGATGATCATCCTCGAGCGTGACGTTTCGGCCTCCGAACGGAACGAGCGCCGCCGCGAGGTCGCCTGCGTTCTTCCAGCGGTCCTCGATCGCCTTGCTCAGCGCGCGCTGGATCACCCGGTCGAGCGCTTCGGGCACGTCGGTGCGGAACGAGCGGAGCGACGGCGGAGGCTCGTGTCGGACCTTCTTGGCGAGCTCCGCGAACGTCGGTGCGTCGAAGGGCCGGCGACCGGCGATCATCTCGAAGAGCACCACGCCAACGGAGTACACGTCGGTCCGTGGATCGCGGCGATCGTCGCCGCGCAGGCGCTCGGGCGCCGCGTACGCGGGCGTCCCCACCAGCGTGCGCTCCGGCGTCAGCGTCTTTCCGTCCTCTGCCGTCGTGTGGCCCATCAAGGCGGCGAAGCCGAAGTCGCACACCTTCACGAAGTTCCGGTCGCCGTAGCGCTGGATGATCATGAGGTTCGCCGGCTTGAGGTCGCGGTGCAGGATCCCGCGCTCGTGCGCCGCGGCCAGCCCCGCCAGCGTGTGCGCCGCGATCGAGCAGCTTCGCGCGACGCCGAGACGCCCCTCGGTAGCCAGGAGCTGCGAGAGCGAGCGCCCGCGCAGGTACTCCATCACCATGAAGGGGCGGCCGTCGTCCATCCCGAAGTCGAGGATGTCGATGATGTTCGGATGTCCGATCGCGGCAGCCGCCCGCGCCTCGCGCTGAAAGCGGTCTCCCGCGGCAGGGTTCCGCGCCGTGCTCGGGTGGAGCATCTTGATCGCGACGAAGCGCCTGAGGACCTGGTCGGCCGACTTGTAGACCGCGCCCATGCCACCGTCGCCGAGCATCCGGACGAGCTGATAGCGCCGACCCACGACGCGCCCGAGGAGGCTCGGGTCCGGGACGGCGTCCCCCGCGCTTTCCCGTGCGGTCCTGCCTTCGCCGGGGGGAGCGGGCTTGCGATCGTCGGCTCGCGCCACGGCCGGAGAGTACCGTTTCGGGGTCGGCTTCCGCACGACTTTCGACCCCTCGGGACCGCCGCGCTAGCATCGCCGCCGCACGATGGCCGACCGCATCGAAAGAGAGGGCAGGTGAAGGAGGGGCGGATGCTGCCGCTCGTCGCGCCCGCGCTGACTTTCTACCTCGTGGTCGAGCTCGCGGCCGTCAGCGCCGGTGTGGACGCCGCCGGCTGGATCCTGGTGGCCCTCGCCGGCGCGGTCTCTCTGGTGCCGTTCTTCATCCTGCGAAAAGAGCGCGACGGAGCGCGTCGGATCGCGTGGCTCGCAGCGATCACGGCCGCGGTCCTCGTCGCTCACGCCGACCTCACCGCGCTCTCCTTGACCCTCGAGACCGTCCGGATCGTGCTCACGCCGTTCATCGGCGCGATCGCGCTGGATCTCGCGCTCGACGTGCCCGACCAGCCGAGCGGCCTGAAGCGCCTCGCGTTCCTGCGGCCGGCCGCGTTCGGGCTCGCGGGCGTGGCCGCCCTCATCGGGCTCGGCTCGGTGCTCGGTCCGTTCTCCGTCGCGCCCGATCGCGTGGTGTCGGACGCGGTCGTCCGCGTCGTTCCCGTGAGCGCGCTGACCATGGTGGCGATCGCGCTCGGGCTGCGCGTCGCACGGCGGCGGCTGGGCAGCACACCGGAGGCGCTCGCCGCCAGCGCTGGCGCCTCGACGGGGACCTCCGGCGCGCTCGTCTTCATCTCGCTCCATTTCGGGCTCGTGCTGTTCGGCGGCGAGCCGGTCGCGTCTTCCGTCTCGCGCGGGCTCGTCGCGGCGAGCCTCGTCAGTCTCGTGCTCGGGCACGTCGCGATTCGAAGCGAGCTGCGGCCGGTCGGCGCGGCGCTCGCCACGAGGCGCGTCGTCTCCGGCTTCGCGGTGCTCGTCATCGTCGCGGCGCTCGTCGCGCGCTACCGCGACGCGTTCCCAGTCGACCGCATCGCGCTCGGCCTCCTGGCCGCTGCTGCCGTGGTCGTCCTGGGGTTGCTCTACGCCGCCATCCGCTGGCTCGCGGAGCTCGCGCTCGCGCCCGATGGAGGTCGCCTCCTCGCGGCGATCGCCCAGGCAGACCGTCGCTTCGCGGGGGCGCGTGACCTCGAAGAGGTCGCGGCCGCGATCCTTCCGCCGCTACGCGCTGCAGCGCGACTGAGCGACGCCGAGCCGGTCCTCTACGCGCTCGACCCCGCGCGCGCCGCGCGGATCGATCTCGCCGGGCTCCCCCACGTCGCGTCGCGCTCGCTGTCTCCGGCCCTGACCGATCGGATGCTGGCCCGACGCGGCGAGATCGTGGTCCGCGCTCCGCTCGAAGCGATGGTCGTGCGCCGGCCGGATCTACGCTCGCTCGTGGAGTCGCTCGAGACGCTCGACGCGATCGCGGTGGTCCCGCTGGTCGATCACGGCGAGACCGAGGGCGCGCTCGTCGTGCCGCGCGGCCTGCGGCGGAGCACGTTGACGCTCGAAGAGCTCGCCGCGCTCGAGTCGCTCGCGACGCGCATCGCGCCGACGATCGGGCTGCTCTCGGCGGGACTGCGATCGCAGCAGCGCACCGGCGAGCTTCTGCGCGCCAGCGAGAAGCTCGAGGACCGGATCGACGCCCTGGAGGACGAGCTCTCGCGCGCCCGCGCCGAGGCCGCGCGCGTGACCGAAGGGGCGGCAGGGACCAGCGCGGCGCCTCTGGTGGCGTATGGGCCCGAGATGCGGGCCGTCGTCGCGCGCGTGGACGAGATCGCGACCGTGGACGCCCCCGTGCTCCTCGTCGCGGAGCCGGGCGTGCAGTGCGCTCCGCTCGTGCGCCGCCTTCACGAGGCCGGCCCGCGCAGGATGGGACCGATGGTCGTGATCGACTGCGCGAACGTTCGCCCCGAGCAGGCCGAGCTCGCGCTCTTCGGCGACGACCTCCGAAACGGGACGCCCGGCTGGCTCCGGCTCGCTGCCGGCGGCACGCTGTTCCTCGAGCACGCCACGGCGCTCGGGACCGACACGCTGCGGGCGCTCGACGAGGCGATCGCCGCGAGGACGGCCCGCAGCACGATGGGCGGCGCGCCGTACCCGGTCGACGTTCGCGTCGTCGTCGGCGTGAACGACGATCCCGCGGAGCTCCTCGACCGAACGTCGCTCGACCCCGGGCTGGCCGAGCGTTTGCGGGCGCTCCGCATCGACGTGCCGCCTCTTCGCAAGCGTGCCCTCGATCTCGGCTCGCTCGTGCTCTTCGCGATCGACCGCGCGTGTCGTGCGTCCGGGAGCGCGACGCTCGGCATCGACGAGGAAGCGCTCGCGGAGCTCGCCGTCCATGGCTGGCCGGGCAACGAGGCAGAGCTCTTCGCGGTCGTCGAGCGGGCCGTGCGGCGCGCGAGCCCCCCGCGGATCACGAAGGCGGACGTCGGGCCCCTCGTCGTGAGGGAGAACGAGGATCAGCTCGGCGGCTCGCTGGCCGACATCGAGCGTCGCGCGCTCGAGAGCGCGCTCGGTCGTGCGAACGGCAACAAGAGCGAGGCGGCACGCATCCTCGGCGTCGCGCGGACGACGTTCCTCGACAAGCTCAAGCGCGCGGGCGTCGAGATCCCCGAGGACCGGAGCTCGAAGAGGCCGTCGATGCCACCGCGAGCGCCAGGATCGATCGCGCCGCTCGCCTCGGAGTCCATCCCTCCGAAGAAGCCCGGAAAGACGAGCGCGGCCTAGACCTGGAGCGCGGCTTTCGGTCCTTGAGCTGGCCTTAGGGTCGCGTCAGTCCTTGCCCATCAGGTCGTCGAACACCGCGTCGATGTCGTCGGTCGCGGCGCTCGGCGTCGGGGCGACGGGCGCCGGCGGGCGCGTGAGCAGGTCGATGCTCTGCTGCACACCCCGGAAGGTGGCATCGCGCTTCTTCACCTTCTCGAAGTAGTAGAGCGCCTCCTTCGGATCCTGGAGCATCTCGTACGCGCGGCCGAGCTCGTAGTAGAGACCGAGCTCTTCGCGATCCGTCTTGGTCTCTGCGTAGAGACCCTTCTTGTAGTGAATGATCGCTTCGGGGAGCTCCCCCTTCTCGATGTGACAGATGCCGATCATCGTCTCCGAGATGCAGATGCGCTGCGGGTTCGCCAGGCAGAGCGAGAACTCTGCGATCGCGTCCGCGAGCAGGCCCATCTCCTTGTAGGCGATGCCGAGATCGAAGTGCGTGTCCGTGTCTTCGAGGCCGACCTGAGCCGAGACGCCCTTCTTGAACGCAGCGAACACCTGCTCGACGTCGAGCACGTCGCTGCCTGCGTTCTCGTCGCCGCTTGCCTTCTCGTCGAAGTCGTCCGCGAGCCTCTCCGCGAGCGCGAAGCTCTCGTCGACGTTCGGAGGTGGCTGCGACGCCGCGGCGTGCGCGGCGGCCTCCTCGATCTCGGCCAGCCTGTCCCCGATCACCGGGTGGCGCGGATGCGCCTGGAGCGCATCGCGGAGGAGCGCGCGCGCCTCGGCGAAGAGCCCCTGCGCGACGTAGAACTCCGCTTCGTCGAGAAGCTCCTCGACCTCGCCGGGAGGCAGGGACGGACGCGAGAGCCGCTGCTCGGCAGCGAGCTGCGGCGAGCTCGGTCGGAGCGGCACGCTCTCGAACTCCTCGGGGCTGATCGGCGCGAGGCGGTCCGGGCCCGCATCGTCTTCGAGGCCCGACACCGTGGCGTCTGCACCTGCCGCCGCGCCGGTCGGATCCGTCCCGTAGATCGTGTTCGCGTCGTCCTCGAACGGCGATTCGGGCGCCGGTGGCTCGAGCGCCTGGCGCGTGCCGGTCTCCGTGCCTTCGTCCTCGACGAAGAAGACCTCATCCTCCGGCGCAGGCGCGCCCCGGCTCGGCATGGGAACGGCCACCTTCGCGGTGCCCCCGCGCGCGGCGGCGGGGCTCGCGGCGATGTTCGCCGCAGCGCTCGTCCTCGAGCCAGGCCCGGGCAACGCGGCGGCCCTCGGGATCGCGGCGACCGGATGCGGGGCGCTCGGCGGCGGAACCACTCGGCGGGCGGGCGCGGGCGCGGGCTCCGGCGGCGCGGCAGGAGCCAGAGCATCGAGACGCTCCTGCGCAGCCGCGTTCTCCGGATCGATCTCGAGCAGCTGCCGCAGGTAGAGCGTCGCGACGCTCGGCTTGTCGGCGGCGAACGTGTCGGCGAGATAGAGGAGCTCTTCGCTGGCCGCGGCGATCTCGCCACGGTCGATCAGCACGTCCTTCAGCTTCTCTCTCGCCTCGACGTGCTGAGGCTCGAGGTCGAGCACGCGGCGCAGCTGCTCGACGACCTTCTGCTTGAGCCCGTACCGAAGGAACACTTCGCACTCGGTGAGCAGCTTCGCGATCTGGGCTTCGCGCGCGATCTCCGGCGGAAGGCTCGTCCGCGTCGCGAGGGGCGGTGCCGAGTCCTCGAACGCGGGCGGCCGGATCGAGCCCTCGTCCACCACGATGATGTCGTCGTCGTCTTCTTCGGGAGCGACCGAGCCGTGGTGTCCCGTCGGCGGCTCCTCGCCGTCGGCGTCGAGGTACGACTCGTTCTCGGGCGCGATCTCGGCGGCCTCGAGCGCCTCGACCTCGGCGAGCTCTTCCGCGTCGAGCTCGTCGGCCTCGAGGAGCTCCGCTTCGGCCTCTTCGACTTCCTCCTCGAGATCGTCGGGCGTGCGCAACCCTGCCTGGCTCGGCTCGACGACCGCCCCGGGCGGCGGACGGAGGTCGCGATGGACCGGCGACGCCGCAGCGATCGGCTGCGCGTACGCGGCGAGGGCCTGACGCGCTTCGGCATCGCCGGGGTCGAGCGCGAGGATGCGGCGTAGCGTCTTCGCTCGCTCCTCTGGGCGCTGAGCCTCGGCGTGGATGCGCGCGACCTCGCGGTACACGCTGATGGTCTTCGGAAGCTGGCCCAGCTGCTCGAACGCCGTCGCCAGCATCTCGAGCGTCGGCACGTCCTTCGGATCCGCCTTGAAGCAGACCTGGAGCTTCGAGAGCGCGCGCTTGCCGTCGTTGCGCTCGAGGTACATCTGCGCGAGCTCGCGCGAGAGCACGACGTCTTCGGCACGGTGATAGAGCAGGCGCTCGGCGACCTTGAGGTAGTCGTCGATTCGGCCCTGCTGCTTGAGCAGGTTCGCTCCGGCCTCGAACGCGTCGGCCGCCTGCTTCTGCTTGCCGGCCCTCGAGAGCGCCTCCGCGTACTTGATGCGCGTCGGGATGTTCTCGGGATCGAGGTCGACCATGCGGCCGAGCGTCGCGAGCGCCTTCTCCATGTCGCCAGCGCGCGCGTAACCGCCGGCGACCATCTCGTACGTCTGCAGCGCGTCCGAGACGAGCTGGAGCTGCTCGTACATCTCGGCGAGCTTCAGCTGGATGTCGAGGCGGGTCGGATCGAGCTTGAGGATCTGCTTGTGGACCGCGACGGCCTTCAGGAAGAAGCCCTGCTGCGCGTACTGGTCCGCGACGCGCGCATAGGTATGGATCGCGTCGCTCTTCGCGCCGATCTTCGTCTGGAGGTCACCGATCTTCAGCCACGTGCGAACGTCCGACGGGTCGGCCTTCACGAGCTTCTGGAACTCGGTGATCGCCTTGTCGAAGGCGCCCTTTGCGAGGTGCTTTTGGGCCGCCTCCAGGACTTTCGTGCGATCGACGCTCACGTTTGTATCGGACCCCAAGCGCGAGAGAGTCCGGCGCCATCGAGCGACTGCTCGATGTGCGGATCTGACGCGTTTCGAGTGTAGAGGTGCGCGGG
>JBBSAT010000146.1:0-18657 GCA_038252025.1 Polyangiales bacterium
GACGACGCAGGGCTGTGAGGTCTTCGGCACCGAGGAGATCCCGGATCCCGCTGCGGATGGCCCGACCTCGCTCGCGACGTACGCCGCGATCGTGTTCGTGGACGATGGGACGTTCATGGTCGCGGGGTTCGTGGACGCGGCCGAGGGCGACGCGTGGTCTCCCCGCTTCGCATCGGCGGCGCGGACCGTGGGCCGGGCCGCACGCTGAGCCGCTCAGCCCGCGGCTGCCCGCCGGCGTCGCTGGATCTCGTCCGAGCGCGAGAGCCAGAAGCGCAACGCCGGCACGTCCCACGGCTCAGCCGCGCGTCGGCATCGCGCGTGAAGCTCAGCTCGAAGTCGAATCGCCCCGGGAGGGCCGATCTGGACTCGCGGAGGTCGAGACCGCCAACCGGGCTCGCGTCGACGGCGGTCCAGAGCGGCATCCATTCGGCAGGTGACAACGAGGTGAGCACGAGGCGCGCGATCCGCCTGTGCTCGGGCGTGCTCTCGGCGCACGCGAAGGACAGGGCCGAGATCGTGCCGGGCGCGGCCGACACGACGCGCGTGCACGACTCGAGCTGGGGTCGGACGCCTGGCCCCCGATGGGGCGATCGCAAGCGCGACAGAAGGAGATCGTGTTCGTCACGCGCGGCGGCGAGCGTCGTCACGCTGGTCGCAAATCGGTCATCCCGACGGTCGGCACGGCCCTCGTGTGGGTGCCCGTTGCCATCGGTCTGGCGATCTCCGGGCGCACGACCGAAGCCCTCATCCTCGCGCTGGTAGGAGCCTTCGTCATATCGACCGCCGACAACCTCCTGAGGCCCCTCTTCGCGCGCTGGGGAAAGCTCGAGATGCACAGCATCGTGGTGCTCCTCGCGATGCTCGGTGGGCTATCCGTTCTCGGAGGCTGGGGCCTGATGCTCGGCCCGCTCATCGTCCGCTGGCTCATCGAAGCGCTGCGGATCGCCCGCGACGAGCGCGTGCTCGGCTGAAGGCGCCTCCGGGCACGAAGCCGATGCCGGCCACCGTCCCCGCTGTGAGCCCCGCCCGGAATGCGTCGGCTGGCATCGCGTATGCCTCAGATCCGTTCGACGGTGCAGGACACCGGGACTCACCAAAGGAGAAGAAGTCATGTTGTACTGGGCGATCGGGTTCTTCGTGCTCGCCATGGTGGCAGCGCTGTTCGGCTTCGGCGGAATCGTCGCCGGTGCCATGACGATCGGGAAGGTGTTGTTCGTCGGGTTCCTCGTCCTCGCGGTCGTGTCTCTGGTCGCAGGCCGGCGCTCGCTTCCCGTCTGAGGACACAACTGCCCTCGACCTGACGCCGAAGAAGAAGACGACGGGCGGGAGACGGAGCAGATCATCTGCGGCCTGGCGCGCGGACGTGCGCGATCCTGCCCGCGCGCAGGCGTCACAGCCGAGGCGCTGGGCCGCGGCATCTTGCGTGCTCCGTAGCGGATATCCGCGGGGCCCGGAGCGCGCACGCCGGTTGCACGTGAGCCGCCACGCGAGGACGTGTCCGAGCTCGCGTGGAGGCGGTCCCATGACGAGCCGTTGCTGGCCTGTTCGTTCCCTTGGACGCGTTCGCTCGATCGGCTGTCAGACGGGCGGTGCACGATGACCCAGCCGCACGGTCGAGAGGGCGATGCGGAACGCGAGCACGCCCACCCTGATGGAGGGCCCCGCGGCGTCGCGTTTCCTCGATGCCCATCATGCGGGGGCCGCCAGGTTCACCGCTCTCGTCGACGCCTCCGCGAGCGACCCTGGTCGCTTTTGGGTTTCTATCCCTGTCGCTGCTTCGCGTGCGAGCAGCGCTTCTGGGCGTACCTCGGGAGCGCATGAGCCCGTGGCGCCGTCGGCTCGCGGCAAGGGCCCGGGTATGAACAGCTCCGCGCCCTAACGTCTCCTGTTCCCGCCGAGGCCGGCGGCGGGAACACGACGTAGAGCGCGCGGTCAGCGGCGCGCGTCGCCTCCGCGGGCGCTGTGGCCATCGCCAGTTTCACGTGCCTGACTGGTCGGCGCGCCCGAGAGCGACGACGACCCGTTCGCGGCGGAGCTCTCCCGCCTGACGCGAAGCTGGTTCGTGACGTCCCTGACGCCTCGGACTGCGTCGGCGGTCTGTTCGGCTTCGTACTTCATGTGTCGCTCGGAGACCGTGCCCGTGAGGATGACCTCGCCGTTCGAGACCTGGACGTCCACGTCGCTCCAGTCGCGGTGCTGCGCAGAAAGGCGTTCGCAGACCTCCTCCTTGAGGCGCTCATCGGAGCGGGTGTAGCCCTTCGGTCCGCGACCCCGTTCCTCCCGTCCGATATGCCCGGAAAGGCCGAACTTCCGTGCGTCGTACCCGTCCCGTCGCCCGAAGTCGGACCCCGGATGCTCCGACTCGGCGTACTGCCACGCGGAGTCTCGGCCCATCTGGCCACGCTGCCAGCCCTCGGGCGGACCGCCATCTCGCGGGCGCCTCGAGGCTCCAAACTGCGACCCATCGTAGGCGCCGTATCCGCCGTACCCGCCTTCTCCGAGCGACTGGCCATATCCCTCTGAAGGAAAGTCCCGATGCTCCTGCCCAGCACTGCCGACACCGGCGTGCCCTCGCTGCCAGATGTCCCCCTCGTATCCGTGGCCGTACGCCTCGCGGCCGCGCCCATGCTGCGAACTTCGCGGGCCGTAGCCCTGACCGATCGCGTCCGAGCGAGACATTCGCTCATCGTATCCTCGATGCCCGATGCCTGGCTCGTCATACCCATGCGGATCGTGACGGGGCGGATAGCTTCCGGGATGGACCTGGCGCTGTTGGGCACCGCCAAAGCTCTCGCCCCGATATCCGCGTGCGCGTTCTCGATCTGGACCACGCTGGGGGCCGTAGCCCGGATCGCTTCCGTAGCGACCGCCGCCGTGCGCGTCACTGCTCATCCGATCTCGCTCCGGAGACTCCCAGTTCCCTCGCTCCCACCCCTCGCCCTCGTAGCCTCGCCCACGCCCGTACTGATCTCGATTCCGCTCGTTCATGGCGCCTCGGTTCTGCGATCGGCGGGCCGCCTCTCGGCCCGACGCAGGCCGCCGTACGCAAGCAGGATGCCGATGCTCTCCGGCCGATTAGCCGCTGCGACCAGCCCTCGGATCGTGGCAACCGATCGCGGTGAGTCGGGACATGGTGTGCGACCCGTGACGTGCTTCAACATGTTCGGCGCTATGGGCGTGTCGAGGAGCGATCCGGGACTTGCCGGACCGCCCCCGTGAATCTCGCTCAGAAGCGGGATACCGACCCTGTCGGAGAGGGCTTCTTCCCGGAGGGGACCGCGGCCTCGTGCGTCACCGAGATGTCGTCGGCGCCAGCGTTCTTGAACACCTGTTTGACCACATCGACCTGCTTTCCATCCGCGACGTGCACCGCCACGAGGATGTTGCCCTGCTCGATCTTTCCGGCGTACGCCTTGGCCTGAATCTCCGGGATTCCGAGACCCACGAGGGCGCCCGCGAGCGAGCCGACGGCGGCACCTACGGCGGCACCGCTGAGCAGCGCCATGACGGGGCCCGCCGCGACGAGCGCTCCGAGCCCCGGAATCACGAGTGCGCCGATGCCTGCGAGCAGACCGAGCACACCTCCCGCCACCCCGCCAGCTCCACCACCCACGACGGCGCCCTCCGGCGACTTCGTGCCTTTCTCCACGGAGAAGTCGCGGGAGGCTCCCTTGTTGGGAAAGAGCACCGAGATGTCGCTGGTCGCAAACTTCAGTGCACGAAGATCCGAGATGATGCTCTCGGCAGCAACCTGTGTGCGGACGATCCCGAATACGGCCTTGTTCTTCATCTGTCGGCTCCAATGAATGAATGAATGAATGAATGAGAGAGATGTGGCTGCGCGGAACGAGCAGCGCACCAAAGCAGCACGCATGCCAGTCCAAGCACGTCGAGATTCGGCCCCTGCCGAGACCACAGGCCACACGCTGCGGCAATGAGCGGCCACCAAGCGGCCAATCATCTTCGACGGCGTTCGACGTGACGTGCTGCGGGCACACGGTATCCGACGGCGCTCTCCGAAAACGTCCACTCGAAATCGTGAGGCATGCGCGTTGCTCCACGTCCTCTCCCGAGGATGACGCCGACCTGCGCTACCACTTCGCGACGCACCTGGAGATCCATGGCGCGCGCGTCGGGCACGCCGCGTCTGTGGGTGAGGCCCGCGCTGCGTGGCGACTGGGACGTGGTGCTCTCGGATCTCACGCTGCCCCCGAACGGTGCGGGGCCGATGTCGCACGCTTTGCGCGCGCGCTGCGGCGGCCCCCGTGCATCGGGATATCGGGCGGGGATCGCGATCCCGCCGGGTGCGGATCGCCAGGGGACCTGTGTCGAGGTCGCCGGGCACGAAGAAGCCGTGTTGGCGATGGTGCGTGAAGTGAGCCCGGCGGTGAGCGCCGAGGCCATGCCGCACGATGCGCCACCTGGCTTCCGAAAGCCGCCTCGACGCCGGGCTTGACGCTCGGGACGGGCTCCGTGATCCTCGATCTCGTGCTCGACGACCGCTTCACCGACGAGCTACCCCCAGGCAACAGGGCCTTCATACGGACAAAGCTCTGACCACCGATGATGTCGAGCGGCGGCTTGATGCGCTATACACGGATCCGCCGTGGCGGATGCCGAAGGACCTACCGGCTTCGGCAACTGGCGACGCCGCGCTCGACGCCCTCTTCGATCTTTCCGCGGGGTTCAGGAGCCCCGCCGTCGTCGAGCGTGTGAACCAACTCAGGGCGCGCGCGGCCGAGCCTGCAATTCGCGCCGCCGCGATGCGCCTCATCGAGCTCATCCTCGACGACCGGCCCCCGCTGCCCCTCGGCGCATACCCGCACTGGAGCACCAAGGAGATCGCCGATGAAGCGCTGCGCGCCCTCGCACAGGAGCGCGTGCAATCTGCGGCGAGCTCGTGGGTGATGCGTTCGTGGATCGTGGTCGTGATGCTCGAGGTCCTCGGTACGAAGCTCGATGATGCTTTCCCAGAGGCGCTCGCGGCCTGGATCGACAAGGCCGCCGACCCGTCTCTCCGTGGCCACGTCGCGCAAGCGCTCCTCGACGCAACCACGGAGTCGCGCTTCCTCGAGCCGCTCGCGAAGCACTTCGTGCCCGGAGACCCACTCGTTGGAATCGCGTCGGTCGCGGTCCTCCTCCTGAGCCGCGACGATATCCTCGCGCGGATGCGGACGATGTTCGCGACCCTGGACGTTGGAGATCGTGGCCGGGCCGCGATTCACCTGTCGCGTCGCCCGGAGATCGACCTCGATGCGTGCCCCGATTGGGTCGACGTCCTCTACCCGGGCGTCCTCGGCGTTCCCTGGGCGATCGAGGCGTCGTACAAGCTGCACGGCCTTCGCACTTCGGAGCCGCTCCTGCGCGCGCTCGAGTACACCGATGTCGATGTCTATTGGACGACCATCCTCGGGCGGCTTCACGCGATCGACGATCTGCGGGCGGCGGCTCCACTCGAGGAGCTCGCCAAGACCCTTCCCGCGCAGGAGAAAGGCAAGCGCCTCTCGCGCACGTCGAACACGCTCGTCGTGCTGGCGAAGCGCCTCCGACGAAAGCGTGACGTGGTCGATGAGGCATCCTTCGAGACCATGCCCGGCATGGGTACGGATGGCGGGCCGATCGTCCTCCTCTCGAACGACGTCGCGGGCGAATGGCAGGGCGTTCCCGCCGACTGGAGCGGGCAGGGAGACAGCGACTATGACAGAGCATGTGCCGCGAGCGACGAAGGCGTCGGCGCGTTGAGGGTCCGCAAGATGAGAGGGCTCGCGATCGGAGAGCAGAGCCTCGGCGTTGCAATGCTCGCGGACGGGGCGACGATGCTCGTCGTTCGCGGGACCGATCTGCAGCTCGAGATGGCGATGCGCGAGAAGGGCGCGTGGAAGAAGACTCGGCACGTGATCGCGGTCGGCGATCAAGGCGCCTTCCTCCTCGACGCGGCGCATACGACGGCGAGCGCGCCCGAAGGCGGCAGCAAGGCACTCCCGCTCCGCAGCGGTAGGTACGATGTTTGGCAGCTGCGCACAGACGAGAGCTTCGCGTTGAAGTTGGCGCCGACGACGAAGAAGGTCTGAGCGCAAGCGGCTCGACCGCTGTGAGTCGGGTCCGCTTCGATGTTCTCGGCGCCTCGTTCCACATCAGATCAGGATGCCCCCAGATCTACGTGGATACCGACACGACGCGCGTGCACGACTCGAGCTGGGCCGAGGTGAGCAAGCACGGAACGGCGTAGACGTGCCCGCGTGCGCGGGCGGGCGGATGCGGTTCATGGAGATCGTGATCGAGCGCGACAGGCTTCGGCCTCGACCCCGGCGGCTACCGCAAGGACCCGCTCCCGATGGCGAAGGCTCGCGCCCCGCCGCAGGCCGACCTCGACTTCGGCCCCTGAACGACCGTGCGAGAGCGCGAGCCGGAGGGAGACGTGCGTGCGATGCGCAGCGCACGCGCACGATGCGCAGCGCGGCCCACTCCCGCCGGCTCGAGCATCCGGGCTTGACCCTCGGAACAGGCTCCCGGATCCTCGATCCACGTGCTCGATGACCGCATCAGCGACCAGCAAGCCCCCACGACAGGCCCTTCATGCGGACGAGGATCGGCGAGGTTCCCGTCCTGTTCAGGAGCCCCGGAGAGCAGGTGGAGATCGGAGCGATGAACGATGACCAGCGCCCTCGTGTCTGCACGCGCAGTCAGTGGAGCAGCGATGCGATCGGGAAGGTGCCGACGGCGTGATTGCCTCCATGGGCACGCGTGATCTGCACGTCCGCACCGCGAACGCGGAAGCTCGTTCGGACGACACCCTCACAGTCGTGCTGCTCGGTGACGATGTCGTCCGAGCGCACGACGCCATCGACGAGCCCGACGAACATCGTCGCGTCGTGGTGGAAGTCGGCGAAACCATCCATGCGAGCGCACGAGCCCCCGCCCTCCGCGTGGGCTTCCACGATCACTCCCGAGAGCGCGCTCAGCGGCGCGTGCGCGCGCGCCGACGTCACTTCGATCGGCCCGTCGAAGTCCTCCTGCGACCACTCGTCGATCGCGGCGAGAGACACGTGTCCGTCGGCGGAGACCGTGGTGGCGTAGACGATCAGGGTGCCACTCAGGCGCGCAGTGACGAAGCGCCACGTCACTCCTCCTGCACGCGCCGACACGACGGTCTGGTTCGCGACGAGCTCCGCCGGGTGGCCGGCATACGCGGGCGGGGCGAAGACCGCGAGCGCGGCGGCGGGCGCATCTTGGGGCACGTTTGGAACGAGCGTGTCGAGCCGTGCCCGCACGCTCGCGTTGTCGCGGAGGAGGAGTGAGGCGACGTAGTCCGACACCGCTGCCTGCGGCTGCGTCGGTGCCTCCAGCGCGCGTCCATGGTTGTACAGACACGCCGCCATCGTGCGACGCGTCGCGGCGGTGAGAGGCCTCGTGATCGCCGCTATGCCGCGCGTCGCCTCCTGCTCAGCCTCGGTGCTCGCGCCCGCGCCGACGAGGGCGAAAGCGAGCTGACAGTGCAGCGACGCGTCCGTAGGAGCCTGCGCCACCCGTGCTCGGAGACGCGCCACCGCGTCGGTGTCTTGTGTGCTCGATGACTGCGGGAACGCGAGCGCGAGCGTGAACATCCAGAGTGCGCAGCGGAGCGCTGCAGCGAGACGTACTTTGGGGATGAACCGTCGGGTGGCGGGCACGTTCCAGCATCACACTACCACGTCCGGGCAAGGGCTCAGCCCGCCGAGCGCACGAGCGCCGTGTTGCGCGGGCGGTGACCGCCGAACACGACAGCCGCTCACAGCTCGAATACGCCATCGACGAGGTGCGCCTTGTCGATGCCCCCCCACGGAGAGCACCGCATCGCCCGGATGGCGAACACGACGGCATCGGTACCCGCCGCCGACGCTACGCTCTCGACCGTCGCGCCGGCAGCGCATCGGTGTATCGCCCGGCCTCGATCAGTCGATGAGCCATCTCACCGAGATCGCGACGCGCTCGCGAGCTGTTGCGCGCCTCCGCGAGGGTCACGTCGAGCCGGGTGAGATCGTTCGACAGTGCGTCAACCACGGGCGTGGGCGATGGTCTGCACGCCCGCTGTGGCTGTCGACGACGGCAGGGTGCGGTCTGGTGGGTGGGCGTCGAGGTCGAGGGGCGAGCTTCAGGGCTCATGCACCCCCTCTACCGCGCGGCGTGCTCCCGAGCGATGCTGCGGTATGCGCGCCATCCATGCCTGGCTCCTGGCCTCGCTCTTCGCAGGGTGCTCGGTCAGCGCGGCGCAGAGCCCGCCGGTCGCAGACAGCGTCCTCCACTGCGGCCCCGCTCGCACGGCGTGCCCTCTCGCATCCGACCGCTCGCTGCCGGTGTGCGTGGAAGGTCGGTGTCTTCGTGCGTGCCGCGTCGGCCGTGGCGAGTGCGATGGCGACGGCTCGACCGAGTGCGAGACCGAGACGCTCGTGGATCCGTGTCACTGCGGTGGGTGCGGCGCGCATTGCGCGGAGGGTCTCTTCTGCGTGGCGGGCGCATGCACACCCCGGCAGGATCCGATCGTGCGCCGCGGCGCGCCCGCACCCGCCACGTGCCCTTGATCGCGGTCAGCGCGCGAGGACGGCCGACTCGAGGTGGAGGAGCGCGTCCTCCATGTCCGGGCCGACTCGCCCTTCGAGCCCCACGAACGGCCAGAGCGCCCGCGCGAGGCCGTGCATCT
This sequence comes from Polyangiales bacterium, assembly GCA_038252025.1. Classification (GTDB taxonomy): domain Bacteria; phylum Myxococcota_A; class Polyangia; order Polyangiales; family Sandaracinaceae; genus JBBSAT01. The sequence goes on from JBBSAT010000146.1 coordinate 8,678, forward strand.
CGTTCATGAGCACGATCGTCACCTCGGTTCCGGGCACGAGGGGGCGCAGCTCGAAGCGCAGCAGAGCGCCGTCGACGCCGTCGTTGCGGGTCCGGAATTCCACGAGCGCGTCCGTCTCGGACACGAGCGAGAGCCGGGATGTGCCGTCGCGACCGTGTGACTCGAACCACGCGCCCGGCCCCGTCCTGCCCGGAGAAGGAGTGTAGATCCGCGTCGAGTCGGGCGCGCCCAGCGCCGCGGCGACGCCAGAGAACGTGCGCATGTCCGAGAGAACCGCGCGGATCGCGCTCGGCGGCGCGGCGATCGTCCGCGAGCGCGCGATGCGGAACGACGTGGGCTGGAGCGCGAACAGGATCGCCAGGGCGCCAGCGGCGAGGAGCGCGAGCGCCACGGACCCGACGAGCACGAGACCGACCCAGCGCTCCATCGAGGGGAGTGTAGTCTGCGCTCCCATGCAGGCGGTCCTACGAAAGGCGCTGCGCGCGCGGAGGCCGAGCTCGTTCATCGCGGGACCGTCGTGCTCAGGATCTGGTCACGTGCGGCGGCGCCTTGGTCTACACTCGAGCGGTGTCGCGCCCGCCCCAGCGTCGAGGCTTCCCTGCCTTCGCCCCGTGTGTCGCGGTGCTCGCGCTCGGCTGCGTCGGCTCGCTCGACGCCGGCCCGCGCGCGCCGGGCGATGCGCCCACCTGCGTGATCGGCGAGACGGGCGCGCCGGTCCCGATGCGGCGTCTCACCGCCGAGCAGGTCGTCCGCTCCGTGCACGACGCGCTCGGCCTCGCACGCGACGGCGCGCTCACGGTGACCGACGAGCGAGTGTTCACCTATCGCAGCAACATCTCGAGCTCGATCGATCTGTCTGGCGCGCGCGGGTACCTCGACTTCGCGGAGTCGACGAGCGCGCGCGTCGACGTCTCGCGCTGCGCGAGCACCGCCTGCCTCGACTGGCTCCTCGACGACGTGGGGATGCGCCTGTTCCGCCGGCCGCTCGATGGGGGCGAGCACGCTCGGTACGCCGCGCTCTTCGATGACGGTCAGAGCGCCGGCGGAGGCGAAGAAGGCGCGCGCTGGGTGATCCAGGCGCTCTTGCAGAGCCCCACGTTCCTCTATCTGGACGAGGTGGCGGACGCCGACGGCACCCTCGACGACTACAGCGTGGCCGCGCGGCTCTCGCTCACGCTCTGGGGCGCCGGGCCCGATCAAGCGCTGCTCGCGACCGCGGCGCGAGGCGAGCTCTCGTCGGCAGCACAGGTCCGCGCGGAAGCGAGCCGGATGCTGGACGACCCGCGGAGCGCGGGCGGGCTCACCGACTTCGTCGACCAGTGGCTCCAGCTCCAGCGCCTCGACGACCCGAGCGCGCGACCCGATCTCGCCGCACTCGGCACCGAGACCGTGGCGGCGCTTCGCTCCGAGCCCCCGCTGTTCGTCCGCGGTGTCGTCCTCGGCGGCGGGGATCTGCGCGAGCTGCTGACCGCGACCGAGACGCCCACGCTCGCGCCGCTCGCAGCGATCTATGCGGACGACATCGTCGGTTCGCGCGGTGACCTCACGCAGCTCGATCCGGATCGGCGGGCCGGTCTTCTCACCCTTCCGGGTGTGCAAGCCGCCCTCGCGCACGCGGGCACCACGTCGCCGACGCTCCGCGGCTTCGAGGTCCTCTCCGGGTTTCTCTGCACGCCGCCCGATCCACCGCCAGCGGGTGTGTCGACGACCCTGGCGCCGCCGACGCCCGACGAGACGACGCGCCAGCGCCTCGAGCGCCACTTCAGCAGCCCCTCGTGCGCGTCCTGCCACCGCGGGATGGACGGCATCGGATTCTCGTTCGAGAGCTTCGACTGGCTCGGGCGAAGTCGCAGCGAAGAAGGTGGTCGCCCGATCGACGACGCGGGGGAGTTTCAGCTCGGGACAGCCGACGTCACCGTCGACGGGCCGATCGATCTCGCCGATCGGATGGCCGACACGCGGCAGGTCTCGCGGTGCATCGCTCGGCAGTGGACGCAGTACGCGACCGGGGTCCCGCCGACGGGCGAGGCCGCCTGCCTGCTCGACGCGATGGCCACCGACCTCCGAAGCGAGGCGGGGCTGCGCGAGATGATCCTGCAGCAGGTCTCGTCCGACTGGTTCCGTCGACGCCAGGAGACGCCATGAGGTCGAGAGCGCTGACGCGACGCAACTTCCTCGGTGCGCTCGGGCTCGCCGGCGGGGCGGCTGCTTTGTTTCCGTGGCTCGCTCAGCGAGCGAGCGCCGGCGGCGCGCCGAAGCGGCTCGTCCTCTTCTACACGCCGCACGGCACGGTCTGGGATCGCTGGCGACCGACCGGCGGGGAGACCGACTTCGCGTTCTCACCGATCCTCTCGCCGATGTCGCACCACCGGGATCGCGTAGTGATCATGGACGGCGTGCGGATCGAGAGCGGCACCGACTACTACATCCCGCACACGTACACGATGCCGCTGCTCTGGACCGGGTCCCCGATCGACGCGACCTCCGCGACGCTGTTCTGTCGCGAGGATCACGGCAACCGGTGCTTCGGCTGGAACACCGGTACGTCGGTCGATCAGTTCATCGCGTCTCGGCTGCCGGCGACGACGCCCTACGGCACGATCGAGCTCGGTATCGGGAACGGCGGCCTCCACCCTGCAACGCGCATGATCTACAGCGCGCCGGCGGCGCCGAAGTCGCCGCTCGACGGCCCGTCGACGGCATGGAGCACGCTCTTCGGATCTGTGATGACCGACGGCGACGCGCTCCGCCGCCGCAGCGTGCTCGACACGGTGCGCGAGGACTTCGCCCATCGTCGCGCGAGCCTCTCGAGCCGCGACCGCGAGCGCCTGGACGCGCACGCGACGAGCCTCGAAGAGCTGGAGCGCGCGCTCGTCCCGGCATCTGCGATCTGCGATCGCCCGTCGATGCCGACGTTCGATGCGGAGACGGCGATGGACCGCCAGCTCGACCTCCTGGTCGCTTCGCTCGGGTGCGGTCTCACGAACATCGCGAGCTTCCAGCTCAGCATCGGCGACAACGACGGCAACCTCTATCCGTGGGTCGGGATCACGACCGGCGGCCATCACACGATGAGCCACGACTCCGGGCCCGACGCGCAGACAGCGCTCGCGGGTCTCTACACCTGGTACGCGCAGCGCTTCGCGTACTTGCTCGATAGGCTCGCGGCGACGCCGGACGTCGACGGGACGACGCTGCTCGACAACACCCTCGTCATCTGGGGCTCGGAGCTCGGGCGCGCGTGGGATCACGACATCAGCAACGTGCCCTTCGTGTTCGCCGGTGGCGCGGGCGTCGGCCTCCGCGGCGGCCGCTACGTGCAGGCGCCGGACACACAGCTCAATCGCGTGCTGGTGACCGCGATGAACGCGATGGGGATCACGGACGTGGGCAGCTACGGGAGCCTCGATCGCGGCTCGGGCCCGATCCCCGGTCTGCTGACCTGAGCGCGCGCGGGATGCCTCGCGCTCGCACGCCCCATCACGACGCCGCTAGTAAGCTCGCTCCGGAGGCGCGCGGATGTCCGCTCACATCGACCACGTGATCCTGAAGGTGAACGACGCGAGAGAGAGCGTGTCGTTCTACGCGCGCATCCTCGGCTTCACGCACGAAGGGCAGGACGGTCCCTTCTCGGTGGTCCGCGTGAGCGAGAGCTTCACGATGCAGCTGGCGCCCTGGGGCACGAAGGGGGGCGAGCACCTCGCGTTCGCGATGACGCGCTTCGAGTTCGACGCCGCGTTCGCCCGGATTCTCGAGGCCGGCATCGAGCACGGAGATGCGTTCGACTCCGTCGGCAGCGGGCGAGGCCCCGGCGTCGAGACCGGCGCACGCGGGCCCGGGCCGACGCTGTACTTCTTCGATCCGAACCGGCACCTGATCGAGATCCGGCACTATGACGGAGCGTGACGACCGCATCGCGCTCTGGATCGAGACGCTCGGGCTCGCGCCGCATCCGGAGGGCGGCTTCTTCCGCGAGACCTATCGCGCCGATCTCACGCTGCCGAAGGACGTGTTGCCGGCGCCGTTCGGCGGCGCACGGAGCGCGTCGACCGCGATCTACTTCCTCGTCACGGCCGGCAGCTTCTCCGCGCTCCATCGCATTGCAGCGGACGAGCTCTGGCACTTCCACGAGGGCGGCGCGCTCGAGATCGTGACGATCGACGCGAACGGAGCGCGCCGAGACCTCCTGCTGGGGCTCGACCTCGCGCGTGGTGAGCGGCCGCAGCACGTCGTGGCGGCGGGCGCGTGGTTCGGCTCACGGCTCGCGCGTGACGAGGATGCCTATGCGCTCGTCTCGTGCACCGTCGCGCCGGGCTTCGACTTCGCGGACTTCGAGCTCGCGGAGAGAGAGAGCCTCGCGCGCGCGTTCCCGACCCACGCGGAGATCATCACTGCGCTCACGCGCGGAGAGCCACGGATCATGACGAAGCTGATGCGCGCGGACGGCGTCGGACGGCCGGATCGAGGCAGACCGTGACATGCCCACGCGGACGGCTACGAGAGCACGTTGCGCCACGCCCTTCGGGCCACAGCCTTCGGGTCGTCGTCGATGAGGTCGCCATGAGCGATCACCGCGCGATCGAAGTCCCACGCCAAGATGCGCTCGAGCGCGGCGCGGGTTGCGGCGCGGTCGGCCCAGCCGAAGCGGTACTCCGGCGCGAGGGTCGGTTCGTTCCAGGTGCCCAGGAGCTTCCACGAGGCGCGGACGAGCCAGCTCAAGTTCGGCGTGGCGTCGCCGAATCGCTCGATGAGGTCGACCAGCAATAGCGTGCGCGTGGGCCGGTGGAGCATCGCCACCTCGGACATGAAGCGCCCGCGGACGAAGGTCTGTTCGAACTCGGCCTCCATCGAGACCGGAAGGCGCTCGCCGAGGATTCCGTCGAAGCGGAGCGTCGGCTGCTTGCGCTCGACGCCAGGGCAGATCCAGGTCGCCGCGTCCGGGTACGCGCGTTGGCAGGCGGCCACGTGGAGGTGGTGAAAGTTTCCCGGCGCGACGATGACGGCGACCCTTCCGAGCGCGTCGATCTCCGAGCGTACGGCGTCGTCGAGCGGACCGGGCGAGTGGACGACGAGCGCGCCGTCGCGCATCCGCACCACGGTCATCCGCGCCTCGAAGCGCACGCCTGCGAGCGCGATCGGATAGGACAGGAGCCAGATCGAGCCGGCCACGTACTCGTGAAGACGCATCGGTCGCGAGCGTACGGCGCTGACGTCCAGAGCGCGAGCAGGGTTGGCGGAGCCAGGCTCACGCCGGGGGGCGAGGGCAGGCGGGATCGGTGTCCGGCGTGGCGGCGCCCACGTGCTCGGGATGAGCGATCTCCGGCTCACCGAGGTGATCTTCGGCGATCGGCCGACGCGTGAGCGAGCTCGACGCGTTCGGATGCGCGCCGGCGTCGACTCCGATGCCGAGGCGGTCCACGAGCTCGCCACCCAGCCATCCACCGAGGAGCAGCCCGGAGAGAGCGCCGATCTCGAGCACGAGCACGGAGGGCGTCGCGGCGAGCGAGCGCTCCTGAGACCGTGCGAGAGCCGCGAGAGCGAAGAGCGTCACGGCGAGCATGTTCACGCTCGCGTGGACCAGCCCGACCCGGCTCGCGCGAGAGCCGAGCGGAACCGCGCCGAGATCGATCGCGCCGAAGATCGCTGCGACGAGCCCGGCGGCGCTCCCGATCACGAGGTTCCAGAACGACACGGCCGGCGAACTCTCCGATTCGCTCGTCATCTTCGACCACCAGGCGTCGCACCCATCGAGCGTGAGCAGATGCTGTTCCACGGTCGAGCGGCCGCAGATCGAAGCGTCCGACGGGCCGATCCGACTAGGCGCTCAGCGAGGGTGGCCGCCGCCGCCGTGGCCGCCGAAGCCACCATGACCGCCGCCTCCGTAGCCGCCGCCTCCATAGCCGCCGTGACCGCCGTGACCGCCGTAGCCGCCGTGGCCGCCATAACCTCCGTAGCCGCCGCGAGGCGGACCGACGACGGGCCCGCCCACCGGCCGTACGATCACGCGACCGCCTCCGTAGTAGCCGCCGTAGCCGTACGGGGACGCGTAGCCATAGGGGTAGCCAGCGGCCGGATAGCCATAGCCGGCGTAGCCATATCCGCGGTTCCCGTAGCCGTTGCCTGGGTAATATCCGTACGACGAGTGCCACGCAGGAACGCAGCCCCCGAGCATCATCGTGACCGCCAGGAGGAGGGCGCCCAGGAGCGAGGTGCTCGCTCGCCGAGGTCGTCCACGGACCGCGTGGTGAGATGTGTTTGCGTGCGTGTTCATGACGAAGGTCCTCTCTTCGGACGCAGCGCCCTGATCGCGTCGCTGCGCGTCGATCGAGATCAGCGACGCATCTGCCGTGCCGGTCGCGCGGGGGCGTGAACACACGTACGTTCGCTCGCGTGGACCGCTCTCGCCGTCCCGGGGCGTTCCGCCCGGTCGTGGCGATCCGCAGTCCTCGGTCGGCGTCGTCGGCTCCGACGTTCAGGCCGTCATCGCCTGGTGGGCACCGACCGACCTCATGACGATCGGCCACGACTGGCCAGCCGGCTGCGTGCCACGGGCGCGCCCGTCGAGCTCGAGATCCTCGACGGGCTCGGTCACGGGCGAGCGCGTGGATCGCGTCCTCGATCGCGCGCTCGCGCCGCCTCCACCGTGAGGCACCTCGGCGGCTTCACTCGGGAACGGGATCGACGAAGCTGGCCGCGTGATCGCGGCTGAGCCGCGGCACCAGCGTCCAGGCCACGGCGGTCGTCGCTGCGCCCATGAGCACGAGCACGTCGTACGCGCCGTCCGCGCCGATGGAGGGCGAGAGCGCATCATGCATGGTCCCGCCGACGTAAGCCGCGAGCGAGTCGCCGCCGTTCGAGACGGCCATCAAGAGCGCGAAGATCGTCCCTGCATAGCGAGGCGGGCAGACGCGGGCCGCGAGGTCGAGCTGCAGCAGGAACGCGAAGGTCCAGGCGAGCGCCGAGACGATCGAGACCACGAAGTCGCTCGTGACGTCATCGATCCAGATCAGCGCGAGCGTCGCGAGCACGGAGCTCCCGAGCGCGACGTGCGCGATGTGATCGATCCGCACGCGCGGAGCGAGCCAGCCGTAGGCCAGACAGGCGACCACGGCGAAGGCCGCGAAGACGCTCACCGTCTGTCCGTAGTGCGCGTCGCTCATCCCGAGATCGACCGTGATGTGCGCGTACTCGAGGGCCGCAAAGGGGTTGAACGCGAGCAGCAGGAGAAAGAGCGCAGCGCGCAGGACGGCAGGCCGAGCCCCCGCGCCGAGCGCGCCGCGGATCGAGGCCGGCTCGGGTGGATCGATGGGCGGAGGCGGCTCGCGGACCATGGTGATCGCGACGACGAGGCCGAGCGCGGAGAGGATCGCAGAGAGGAGGAAGGCATCGCTCACGCGACCGGCCTCGGTGAGCCAGCCCACGATCCACCCGACGCCGATGGTGGCGGCGTAGGCGCTCGTCCACTGCGCGGACTGGAGCACGCCGGTGATGCCGAGCGGCTGGCCGGTCTCGATCATCACGGCGTCCGTCACCACGTCACCGAGCGCGATGCCGAACGTGGGTACGAGCAGCACCAGGTAGAGAGGCAGGCCCGGTGCGATCGTGGCCTCGCTCATCGCGAGCCAGATCGCGCCTCCCGACGCGAGCGCGGTCGAGAGGATCAGCCAGGTGCGCCGCCGGGATCCGGCGATGGGCACGAGGTCGACGACGATCCCGTAGACCGGCTTGAGCGCCCAAGGCAGCGCGACGAGCGCGAGGAAGCGCGCCACTTCTCCAGGCGTCGCGCCGCCGTGCAGCAGGCTCGAGCGGAGCGGCTGGGAGACGAGCCCGTCGGTGGGCTCCGAGGCGCCCTGCACGAAGTACAGCATCCCGAAGATCGCGATGAGCCGCCTGACCTCGCGATTGCGCGTGGCTGGCGCCGGCTTCATGGCGGGGGGCTCTGCAATGCGAGGTCGGGGACGGTCGGACGCGAGAGATCCTCGCTGCGCGGATAGGACCAGAGGAGCGCGTGCCAGGGCACGGCGCCTCGGCGGATCACGGGATGCTGCGCGGGCAGACCGAGCAGCGCGGGGTTGATGACCGCGTCGTCCCGGACGAAGCCTCGATGGAGGAAGTCGGTCAGCTCGCCGACGCTGAGCGCGCCGTCGCGCGGATCGAGATCGGCCTCACCGAGCACGCCACGCCGCAGGTACCAGGAGAGGTAGCCGCCGGCGCGATGCACGAGCGCGACGTCGCTGATCGCGTCCGCCTCCGAGGAGAAGAGACCGACGCGTCCGGCGCGCGTGACGAAGTCGTCGGCGAAGCCTCCGGAGTGGCAGGAGTCGAGCGCCAGGAGGGTGATCGCCGCGCCGATGCCGTCGAGCGCGCTCGCAACCTCGGTGTCGGTCAGCGGTCCGTCCGCGAGGATGATCGTCTCGTCGAGGCCGTCGAGCTCGCGCGGATCGCCCGCGGGCGGGACGGGCTGCACGTCGCCATGACCGGCGAAGAACACGAGCGCGACATCGCCTGGCCCGGCGCGCGCAACGAGCGACCCGAGGGCAGCAAAGACCGCGTCGCGCGTCGCGTCGTCGTCCAGCAGGATCGTCTGCTCGTCGGGACGCTGGAGGTGCATCGCGCGCATCGCTTCGCCGAGAAAGCGCGCGTCGTCGGCCGCTCCATAGAGGTCGGGCAGCTCGTCGTAGCGGCTGAGGCCGATGTAGAGCCCGAGCACGCGGCCCTCGCCGCTCGGCCCGGCAAACGGACCTCGCGGCGCGGCCTCGCCGGGCTGGACGACGACCGGCGCGCGCGCGTCGCTCTCGAAGCGGAAGCTCCCGCCCACGTCACCGCGAGAGGAGACGACGAGCGTGTACGTGCCGGAGTACGGAAGCGGGACCGCGAGCGCGCTCTCTTCGATGTGCTCGGCGCCCTCGTCGAGCGCGCTCGCGTCGGCGTTGCTCCACCGCTCGCCGTTCGGGCCGAGCAGCGTGGCGATGGGATCGAAGTCGGCCGACGTGAGCCGGATGCGGACGACGGCACCGCCCTCCCCCGCGAAGTCGAAGAAGCGGTGCGCACCGAACATCGCCTCCACGCGCGGCCGGAGGACGCCGTCCTGTGCGGCGCCGAGCTCGAGCCGGCTCGCCGAAGGAGCGAGCGCCGACACCTCGAGCAGGTACGCGCCCGACTGGAGAGGGATCGCCGTCGCGACGCTGACCCGGTAGGTCCTCGCCACGTCCGGCGCGAGCTGGATCATCGCGTCCGTGATCCCGGGAAGAGCGTCGTCGTTCTCGACGGTGCCATCGGGCCCGACCACGCGGAGCCACGCATCGAACGCGCTCGACGCGACGCGGACGCGCACGCGCTCTCCGGCCGCGAGCGCGAGCTCGTAGGTGTCCACGTGATGGCCGGGCTCCTCCTCTGGATCGGCGGCGTCGATCGATCCGTCGACCGTCTCACCGACCTGCAGTCGAGCGAGCTGCGCGCCGCCGTGCGCGACGCCAGTCGCCTGTGCGCCGCAGGCCAGGAGCAGGAGCGCGAAAGGCCAGGACGCCCGCCGCGGATGCGCACCACGCGGAGTCATGGCGCCCGCAGCCGGATGGATCGCCCGAGGTCCACGTGTGCGAGGCGGGCAGCCGCCGCGAGGGCGATTCGCCGCAGCCGTGCGTCGCGCCACGAGTCCACCGCGTCCACGAACTCGACCGGGCTCATGTACGCCGCTTCGTACGCGGCGCGCGCCTGCGTCAGCATCGCGTCGTCGGCGAGACCCTTCGTGAGGGCAGGAGCGGCGTTCACCGCGTCGGCATCGGCGGCGTCGATCGCTGCGTCGGCGGCGGCGATCAGCGGATGCGTCGCGCGCATCACGGCGACCGTCTCCTCGAGCGAGAAGGAGCCCCTAGACCGCGCGAAGACCTCCGTCGAAACAGCGAGAACGAGCGCGATCGCGAGCGCGGAAACAATCCTCATGACTTCAGTCTGAACTAAATAAATCAAAACAAAAAACTCAC
>JBBSAT010000147.1:0-18548 GCA_038252025.1 Polyangiales bacterium
CCGCGCCCACCAGCGCGCCGAACCCCATCGCGATCGCGACGGGGGCGGCGAGCGGCCTCGGGGAGTCGTTCATCCCCGAAGCGTGCCTACTTCTTCAGCTCGCGCTTGAGAATCTTTCCGGTCGGGCCCTTTGGAAGCGCGTCCATGAACTCGACGACGCGCGGATACTTGTAGGCCGCGAGGCGCTCCTTGCAGTACGCGATGATGTCCTCGGCGGTGACCGTCTCGTGCCCAGGGCGCTTCGCGATCACGGCGCGGACCTCTTCCCCGTGGCTCGGGTGTGGCATGCCGAGGACGGCCGCTTCGGCGACCGCGGGGTGCGCGTAGAGGACCTCCTCGATCTCGCGCGGGTACACGTTGAAGCCGCCGCGGATGATCATGTCCTTCTTGCGATCGACGATGAAGTAATAGCCCTCCTCGTCGCGCTGGGCGACGTCGCCCGTCGAGAACCAGCCGTCCTTCAGCGACTCCGCGTTCGCCTCGGGCTTCTTGTAGTAGCCCTTCATGATGTTGTGCCCGCGGATGCAGATCTCGCCGGGCACGTTCGGGTCGGCGATCGTCCGGCCCTGGTCGTCGACGAGCTTGAAGTCGATGCCCCAGATCGGACGGCCGATCGAGCCCGCCTTCTTGGGCTTGTCGAGCGTGTTGAAGCTGGCGATGGGCGAGGTCTCGCTCAGGCCGTAGCCCTCGATGACGTTGACGCCGTACTTCTTGTCGAAGGCGTTCATCACCTCGACGGGCATCGCGGAGCCGCCGCTCGCGCAGTAGCGGAGCGTGCCGAGGTCGTACTTCTCGGCGCCCGGATGGTTCAGCAACGCGAAGTACATCGTCGGCACGCCCGCGAAGAGCGTCGCCTTGTGCTTCTGCATCAGCGCGAACGCGCTCTCCGCGTCGAAGCGAGGCAGGAGGACGAGCGTCCCGCCGGCGCCGAGCACGGCGTTCTGCACGACGGTCTGCCCGAACGAGTGGAAGAGCGGGAGCGTCGCGAGCGCGACCTCGTCCGGCTTCATCGGCATCAGCGTCGTACGCGCGTAGTAGCTGTTGAAGAAGAGGTTGAAGTGCGTGAGCTCGGCGCCCTTCGGCCGGCCCGTCGTGCCCGACGTGTAGAGGATGACCGCGGTGTCCTCGGCGGTGGTCGCGGGGACGTCCTCGACCGGCGTCGCGGTCGCGACGATGGCCGTGAAGTTGAGCGCGCCCGCGGGTGCGGTGACGTCGCTGCGGTCGGCCTTGCACACGATGAGGTGCTTGCACGAGTCGACGCGCGCGAAGGCCGCCTGCGTCTGCGGAAGGAACATCTCCCACACGACGACGGCCGCCGCGTCCGAGTCGGTGAGGTGGTACGCGATCTCGTCGGGCGTGAGCAGCACGTTCATGGGGACGATGGGGCAGCCCGCGTAGTGACCGCCGAAGTACGCGATCGTGAAGTGCGGGACGTTCGGCAAGAGCAGCGCGATGTGCTGGCCCGGCTTGATGCCGAGGCCCTTGAGCGCGCCTGCGAAGCGTCGCGCGAAGTCGTCGACCATCGCGTAGGGGAGCGCCATGTCCCCGAGCACGATCGCGGGCTTCTGCGGGAAGGTCTTCGTGCTCTCGGCCAGGATCGTCGCGAGGTTCAGGCTCATCTCATCCCCCTCTGGTTCTTCGTGCGGCGGCAGCATAAGCGCCGCGAGCACCCGGGGGGAAGCGTGGAGAGCCCTTGCCCGAGAGGCCCGCGCAGTGAATGAATCGAGGATGCTTGTCCGTCTTTCGCCACCGGCGAGGCGGAGCACGGTGCTCCTCCTGCTGCTCGCTACGCTGACCGTCGCCGGCGTGGCTCTCGCCCAGGTCGATGCGGGGCCGCCCACCGGTCCAGCGGTCGATGTAGAGCTCGAGTCGTCGCTCACGGGCGACGTCCGCCGCCTCTCCTCGCTACGCGCGCGAGTGATGGTGGTCTTCTACGAGGACCGCGAGCACATCCCGGACAACGAGGAGACCAAGGGCGTGCTCGGCCGCTTCATCGCGGACAACCACCTCGAAGAGCGCCTCGCGATGCTGCCGATCGCGAACGCCGACGGATTCCACTACGCGCCGGTCGACTCGCTGGTTCGGTCGGGGCTCGCGGAGGGCTCCCGGCGCATCGGGCTCGACATCTGGATCGACTGGGACCGGCACATGAGCGCGGCACCGATCTCGTGCGTCCAGGGAGCGAGCAACGTGCTCGTCGTCGATCGCGCGGGCGTCATCCAGTGGCGACACGCAGGCGTCCTCGCGGACGGCGATCGCACCGAGCTGTTCCGCGCCGTGCGCCGCTCGCTGCACTGAACCTCGCTCGCCGTCAGGCCGCCAGCGCCAGGGCGCCGGGCACGTGCTCGCGCGCCCTCGAGACACGCTCGCGCATGCGCTGCTCGACGCGGAGGAGGTGGCCGCGGTCGTCCGGCGAGTCGAGCACGTGCAAGATCTCCAAGCTCGCATCCTCGTGCTCGGCCCACGCGCTCGAGCGCGTTGTCTGCGCTCGGAGAAAAATTGGTGGGGCAGAGGATGGAGTCGAACACGGGCCCCTCGCTTCCTTACGCCGTTCGCAATTGTCGCCTACTCGCCGCGCGAGCGCGCACCAGCATCGGATCGGGGAGCGTGATGCCCCCAACCCGGGGGAGCGACAGACAGGCTCACGCAAACATTGCGTGAGAGCTGGTCATCTCACCTTCCACGGCCGGGAAACGCCGACGTTCCTCGTGGCGCGTTCCCTGCGTGGGGGGCTGCCGACCGACGACGTGATAGCGTCGCGGCGCCGTGGCAGGGGCTCGCCGGGTCGGCGGGCGGTCCGGCGAAGGGGAGACAAGCCATGTTCATGCGACTCATCGAGTGGTTCCTCCGGCTCATCGGCATGGGCGGAGCGGCCCGCCTCACGCGCGACGCGCGGCGGCTCAACAACATCGTCAACCAGGGCAACCACCAGGGCGCGATGGCCCAGAGCCAGGCGATGAACCAAGCCAACCAGGGCGGCGCGTACGGTCAGCCGGCGCCGCAGCAACAGGGCGGCTTCGGGTTCCAGAGCCAGCAGGCCCAGAACCAGATGGTCCAGAACGTGATGGGCAACGCGATGGCACAGAACCAGGCGAACATGCAGGCCGCCGTCGCGGCGAACCCAGCGCTCGTCGCTCCGATCGAAGGCGTGACGATCGAGCAGTACGCGCAGATCTGCGCGGGCGCGGCAGCCAACCAGGCCCCAGGCGCGTTCGAGCAGCTGCTCGCGCAGCACGGGATGGATCGCGCCAAGTACGATCGCGTCGCGGCGGGATGGAACGGCCGCATGCGCGACGACACGACCTACTCGCTCTCGCAGATCTACGGCAAGGCGTTCGGCGGCGCGGGCACGGGCCAGTTCGGCTCCGCGGGCGCGGCGGGCGCAGCGTCTCTCGACGCGACGGGAGCGAGCGGTCAGGGCGCGAACGTCACCGGCGGCGAGCCGGTCAGCTGGGAGAAGTACAACGAGATCGGCGGCGCACAGCGCGCGTGGGCGCAGTCCGGCAAGGACGTCAACGCGATGCTCAAGCAGCAGTTCAATTGCAGCGCGCTCGACTGGTCGAACATGAGCCAGTACTGGATGGCTCGGATGATGACGGACGGACAGAAGATGATGGAGATGAACACGCTCCAGGAGCGCTGGGCCGCGCACTACGCTGCACCGAAGGCCGACCAAGATCTCTCCTTCTGATCCGGCGCGGAGGACGGGACGATGCTCTCCGCTAGCGAGATCTACCCGCGCCTGCACGCGATCGAGGGTCACATCGACGGACACGTCCGATGGATCCTCGACACCGCGACGGCGTGCCCACCCGGCGGCAACGCGTCCTGGGATCAGGTGCTCTCCCACTATGGAGCGAGCCCCGATCCCGCGCTGAAGCGCCTCCAGGACGCGCAGCAAGCTGGTCAGTCGCGAGGAGCGACGTTGCTCGAGGTGCGGCGCGCGGTGGAAGCGATGCTCGGCCAGGCGCGGAGCGAGCTCGACAAGGTCGTCCCGCCCGTCCCGATCGGCGCGGGCGGGATCGTCTCGGCGGTGGGGGCGGGCACCGCCGATCCGGCGCTCGAGTCACGGATCGCGACGCTTCGCGCGAAGCTGACGCGGATCCCGGACGAGGTCGGCCACCAGTACGCCTCATCCGTCTGCCCGCCGAAGGCCGCCGTCGCCGCGAGCGTGAACAGCGTGTTCGCGAACGCGCAGTCGACGGCGAAGCTCACACCCTGGGCCAACTACAAGATCGATCCGGCCAAGGTGCTGTCCTGCCACTCGTGCGGCGCGCCGCAGGAGGTCGCGCTCGACTTCGTCTGTCGCTACTGCAAGTCGCCCATGTTGAAGCCTCAGTGAGGAGCGAGCACCCATGAGTGACGAGACGTTGAACCGATGGCGTGGGTTCGTGCAGAAGGTGACTGGCCGGCTCACGGAGATCATGAACGAGTCGAACGGCGGCTTCGAAGGGCTGCTGCAGGATCCGGGGCTCGATCCGATCACGTTCGCGAACGCGATGAACGCGATCGAGCTTCGCTACAAGGACCTGCGCCAGAAGCTGGCAAACACGTACTCGGAGCAGGTGGTGCTCCCGACGGTGTTCGGCGGACGCGGCGAGGCGGAGAAGCTGCTCCGCGAGTCCGAGACCTGGATGGAGAACAGCTGGGAGCACTTCCGGACGAGTTGGAACGGTCGCCTGGTGCGCTCGCTCTGGGCGCGCGTCGGCCCGATGATGCAGCAGCCGGCGAGCTGCTCGCGCTGCGGTGGTGCGCTGACGAAGACCGTCTTTCACCAGTCCGAGTCGATCACCTGTCCGAGCTGCAAGGGCGTGAACTCGGTCTCGCCCGATCCGCTCGTGTACACGTACTTCGCGATGGCGCCGGACATGATCGCGGACGAGGCGACCATCCAGCAGAAGCTAGCCGTCGACCGCGCCCAGCACGCGGGAGCCGGGCATCGGCAGACGGACGCGATGTGGCGCGAGTACTACACGGCCTACGCCCGAGCGCGCGCGACCGTCGCGCCGATGGACGCGGCCGAGCAGCAGCGCTTCGTCGAGTCGCGGATGAAGATGATCTCGCAGTACCGCTGAGCGGTGCCTGCGTTCCACCACCCTTCGCGGACCGAGCGTCGAGGCGGGAGAGCTTCGCCCTGAGGCGGGGTATCCTCCCGCGCATGACTCGTACTCTCCCTCTCGTGGTCGCTCTCGCTCTCGGCGCATGCGGCGGGGGCTCCCCCGAAGACGACGCGAGCCGCCCCGACGGCAGTGCGCGTGACGCGGCCGCCGGGGACTCCGGCGGAAGCTCGGACGACGCCTCGAGCAGCGGTGACACCAACGGCGGCGCCCTCGACGCGAGCACCGCCGACGATGCCGGGACCGACGCCGGAGGACCGCGCGATCTCTCGAGCGACCGCACGCGCTTCTTCGGCGACGCGCGGTGCGGCACCGACGTTCTCTTCTGCGAGGACTTCGAGGCGAGCACGATCGACTCGGCGCGCTGGACGACGCGCGGAACGCCGCCGTCGCTCGACACCGTCCGCGCCGCGCGCGGCGGGCAGTCCATGCACTTCCACACGAGCGGCAACGGGCAGTCGCGCCTCGAGACGGACGACATCTTCCCCGTCGCAGGCGGTCGCTACTACGGAAGGATGTTCGTATGGATCGACGCGCTCCCGACCGCTCCGGACTGGGCGCACTGGACCCTCGTCGGCGCGAGCGGCGACGCGCACGCGGGCGAGATCCGCGTCGGTGGCCAGTGGGATCGCACGCGCAACCGCTTCGGCGTCGGCACCGACGGCGGCGACACCGGCGACTGGACCTACCTCGATCAGGATCCCACGGGGGCAGTCGTTCCCGCGCCCGAAGATGCCTGGGTCTGTCTCGAGTGGATGCACGACCCGGAGACCGACACGACCGCGTTCTACTGGGACTCGGTCGAGCATCCCTCGCTGGCCACGACGAGCGCGATGCACGGCGGCTCCACCGCGCCGTACCTCTTGCCCGACTTCCGCAGCGTCTGGATCGGGTGGTGGCTCTACCAGTCGGGCTCGACGCCGGATCACTTCGACGTGTGGATCGACGAGGTCGTGCTCGACGACGAGCGCATCGGCTGCGCGCTCTGACGCGCCAGAGATCGCCGACGGCCTCGCCGCCGGGCAGCTCCCCTGGCGCTGGTCGTCGTGCTCCTCACGGCATCGGCGCCTCGGTGATGGCCGTCGGCCAAGACGCGTGTGCGGCGTCGACCCACCTGATCGCGCCTGCCGTGATCGTCGTGGTCGGTCCGGCGCCGACGCGGTACGGGCGGACGAAGGCGGTCCAGCCCGGCTCGTCTTCGTCGACCACCGTTAGCGCCCAGCCCGGACCCACGCTGCAACCCACCATCGCCGTCAGCGCACGATCCTCGAGGTGATCGCTGGAACCGAACGGAAGCCACGCCCGGCCGGCGCCCACCACCTAGGCCACGAAGGGGACGCAGCCGGTGGCAGGCCGATAGGGAGCCTCGAGCGTCGCGAACCAGGCGGCGTCCCTCTGAGTGCCCGGGATCTCGAGCACCTCATCGACCGGCTCGTAGCCCAGGCGCCGGAGCAGCGCCTCGGCCTCGGCGTGGGCGAGCAGCGCGTCGGCAGAGAGCCCCGTCGCGACGCGCATGCTCGGCGTGAGCCCGGGGTAGAACCAGGCCCGGGTCCGGGCGCCGCCATGGCCCTCGATGTGCACCAGCGCCGTGCCGCACATCGCGACCGTGAACGCGCCATGATCGACCGCGACGAACGTGGCGCCGCCCACGACGCCGGCCTCCTCGATCATCGCGTCTGCTTCGCCGATGATCACCACGACGCCGCAGCGCCCTTCGAGGTCGCTCGGGGCCATGTCGAACGGCATCTGCCGAGGGGGCGTCTCGGCCGTCGCTCCGACGACGTAGCCCCGGTTCGCGAGCAGCGCCTCGAGCGTGCTCCGCGCCATCACCGGATCCATGTGGAACCCGCCCGAGCCCGCAAGCCGCATGCGCTCGGCGTCGCGCGAGCCGAGCATGCCGAACGAGCCCCTCGCGCCCACGAACGGCTCGGTCGGCTCGCCGCTCCGCCGGGCGCGCATCGCCGCGAGGACACCGAACAGGAGCACGCACACGGCCACTGCGGCGAGCGTGCGGTCGAGGCGCGCCGGCGGGTCGCTGGGTCGTTCTCCGCGCGGCACGGGTTCGCGGCCACCTTACCAGAGACGACGGAGAGCACGG
Source organism: Polyangiales bacterium (assembly GCA_038252025.1). Lineage (GTDB taxonomy): Bacteria > Myxococcota_A > Polyangia > Polyangiales > Sandaracinaceae > JBBSAT01. Next base: position 7,216 of record JBBSAT010000147.1, read on the forward strand.
CCTTCTCCGCTCAGCGCAGCCCGATCCGAGGCGCATCCCAGCCCGTGTAGGCCAGAAACACGATCGAAGCGACGAGGGCCAGCCGGGGCATGGACGAGCCGTATCACGGCCCCGGAGACCCGGGGACGGTGAGCCGCGGTGACTCGGAGGCGTTTCCCTGGTACGAAGCGGCCGTGAGTGGGTTCCGGCTGAGGTTCGAGAGAGCAGTGAGCGCGCGTGTCTTCTGGGGGTCGACGGCGCTGGTCCTCCTGGCTTTCGGCTGTGCCGGAGCGCCCGAGCCGCATGGACCGTGCGCCACGGACACCGAGTGCCGAGGCGATCGCATCTGCCACGAGGGGCGCTGCCGCTTCGAGGAAGAGGTGCGGGCCGAGCTCGCCGCCACCCGGGCCGCCCTCGAGACCGCTGGCGGCGAAGCGCCGCCGGACGCGGCCGTCGAGCCGATCGCCCTCGCGGACGCCGGCGCCGCTCCGGCCCTCGACGCGGGCGTTCCGAGGATCGACGAGCGCGCCGAGTTCATGGGCGGACCACGCCACGACGGCCGCAGCGCGAACGCGGGCCCGAGCGCCGACCCTCAGACGCGCTGGGTGCACCGCACCGGAGCGCGCGTCTACGCCTCGCCGGTGATCGCGCCCGACGGAACCATCTACGTCGGCTCGACCGATCGCACCTTCGTCGCGCTCTCCGCCGACGGCACGCTGCGCTTTCGCTACACGGGCGCCGATCGCTTCTACGCGACGGCCGCGCTCGATCGCAGCGGCAACATCGTCGTGGGAAACCACGACGGCTCGGTCGTCTCGCTGACGCCCAACGGCCAGGTCCGCTGGCGTCGCGTGCTGGGCGCGCCCGTCGACACGAGCGCCGCCATCGACGACGACGGCACGATCTACGTCGCGGCCGACGGTCTGCACGCGCTCGACCCGAGGACCGGTGTCGATCGCTTCCACGTGGCGTCGGCCGGCGCGCTGCGCTCGAGCCCGGCCATCCATCCCGCGCACCTCGTCGTGTTCGGAACGCCCGACGGGCGCGTGGTCGCCGCGCGAACGACGAACGGCCAGGTCGCCTGGGAGTACGGTCTCGGCGGGAGCACCGACTCGAGCCCGGCCATCGCCGACGACGGCACCATCGTGATCGGCGACGACCTCGGCCACGTCACGGCGCTCGATGCGACCGGCGCGCTGCGCTGGCAGGCGACGACGGGCGGCGACGTGCGCGCGACGCCCGCCATCCGGACCGACGGAACGGTCGTCGTCGGAAGCGACGATCGGCGCATCTACGGCATCTCGAGCACCGGCGAGGTGCTCTTCCGCGTGCAGACCAGCGGACGCGTCCGCAGCTCGGCGCGCATCGACCGCGAGGGACGGATCTACGTCGGCTCGCAGGATGATTTTCTCTACGTGCTCGCACCGGATGGGACGCTGTTGTTCCGTCACGGGCTCGGGCACGACGTGGACTCGACGGCAGCGATCGCGGCCGACGGGACACTGGTCGTCGGAGTGGACGACGGCGGGATCTACGCCCTCAGGTGATCTCGCTCTGGCCGCGCTTCGCCAAGAACGAAGTCGGCCCACGGAACACGGCGCGATGAACGCGCCACAGGCGGACACCGAGAGTGCTCCGCCGCGATCGGAAGACAGGAAAACATGGAGCGGATTCACCGCAAAGACGTCCTCGACGCCCTCAAGGGCGCCGGAGGGCGATCACTGCATCTGATGGAGGTCGTTCAGGGCCTCGAAGCGCCGAAGACAGCCAGGGACGCCGTGCGCGCCGTGCTCGTCTCGCTCGTCGAAGCGGGCCTCGCGCGCGAGCTGCCAGGCAATCGATTCAAGCTGGGCGAGCCCCCCAGGCACGCGGCACCAGCGCCGCCGGCCGTCCCCTCGCTGCGGAGCAAGCGGCGTGCGCCCGAGCCCCGCAGCGGCGGTCGGCAGGGCGCAGGGTCGGATGCACCGCGCGCAGAGAGCGAGCGGCTCGGCGGCTGGCTGACGATGACGACGCGCGGCTTCGGCTTCGTCACCGCCGACGACGGCGGGCCCGACGTGTTCGTGGCGCCGGGCCTGGTCGGCGCCGCGCTCCACGGAGATCGCGTCGAGATCGACGTGCGCCCGAGCGAGAAGGGACGCGAGGGACGCGTGGTTCGCGTGCTCGAGCGCGGCATCCTTCGGATCGCCGGCAAGCTCGTCCGCGTGCGGCGCGGCTTCGGCATCGAGCCGAGCGATCCGCGGCTACCGACGTTCGTCGACGTCGAGGGCGACCTGCCGCTCGGCACGCTCCCGGGGCAGGACGTGGTCGCACAGATCACGCACCACCCCCGCGGGCCCGACGACGCGATGCGAGCGCGCGTGCTGCGTGCGCTTCCGCCGCGCGGGAGCGCGAACGGCGAGCTCGAGAAGGTCCGGATCCGCGAGGGCGTGAACGAGGAGTTTCCGCCCGACGTCACGCAGGAGGCGCTCGGCTTCCCGGCCGACGTTCACGCTCACGATCTCGAGAGCCGCGAGGACTTCCGAGCCCTGGACCTCTGCACGATCGATCCCGAGGACGCGCGCGATCACGACGATGCGATCTGGGCGACCCGCCTTCCGGGCGGAGGCTTCCGGGTCGTCGTCGCCATCGCCGACGTCTCGCACTACGTGCGCGAAGGATCGGCGATCGATCGCGAGGCGGTCGTCCGCGGCTGCTCGATCTACCTGCCGGACCGCGCCATCCCGATGCTGCCGCCCGAGCTGAGCTCGAACCTCGCGTCGCTCCTCCCCAACGTGGACAGGCTCGCGCTCGCGGTCGACGTCGAGCTCGCGTCCGACGGCGCCATCCTCGACTACCGCTTCGTCGAGGCGCGGATGAAGTCGCGCGCGCGCCTCACCTATGGAGGTGTCGCGCGCGCTCTCGGCTGGAGCGAGACGAGCAACGAGGACCCCGGGGCGATGGAGCGTCTGCCGCTCCTCGAGACCCTCCGGGACATCTCGGCGAAGCTCCGGGCCAAGCGCGTCCGGCGCGGCGCGCTGGGCTTCGAGCTGCCCGAGCCGCGGGTGAAGCTCGACGAGCACGGTGAGCCCATCGACGTGATCCGGCAGAAGGGCGATCCCGGCGTGAAGCGCGCGTACGAGGTCGTCGAGGACTTCATGCTCCTCGCGAACGAGATCGTTGCAGGCGACCTCTCGCGGCGCGGGATCCCGACGCTCTACCGCCTCCACGGCGCGCCCGACGCGGCGAAGATGGCGGAGTTCGCGGCCGTCGCGGAGGCCTTCGGCAAGAAGATCGACCTCGGCGAGGACGACCGACCGAGCCCGAAGCAGCTCGCCGATCTGCTCGCCGACATCAAGGGCACGCCGCTCGAGCAGCCGCTCGGCTACCTGCTCCTGCGCTCGATGCAGCAGGCGACCTACGGCGTGAAGAACATCGGTCACTTCGCGCTCGCGGCGCGGGACTACCTGCACTTCACGTCTCCGATCCGTCGCTATCCGGATCTCGTCGTCCACCGGATCGTGCGGAGCGTGATCCGGCAGGAGCGGATCGACGCCGAGAAGCTCGCGCGCACGCTCGTCCCGATCGGGGTCGCGGCGGGTCGCGCGGAGCGTCGGGCGGTGACGATCGAGCGCGAAGCGATCGCCATCCACCGAGCGATCTTGATGAAAGATCGCGTCGGCGAGGAGCTCGCGGGACGGGTCACGGGCATCTCGGAGCCCATCCTGTTCATCACCCTCGACGAGCCGTTCGTGGAGGTGAAGGTGCCCGTGGAGCGCATCTCCGGCGACCGTTTCGAGCTGGACCGGCTGGGCGTGCGCCTGGTCGGGGCGAAGACCAAGCGCTCCTTCGCGCTCGGGGACCCGTTTCAGGTCCTCATCGAGGAAGTTTCGGTCGAGCGCCGAGAGATCGTAGGATGCCCGGCTGCGGCACCCGGTGCCCCACGGGCCGAGCGTCGAGAACACGCTCCGCGCCCAGCAGGTCGTCCGGGCGCTGAAGGTCGTCCGGGTCCGAAGAGCTCGAAGAAGAGCTCGAAGAAGAGCTCGAAGAAGAGCTCGAAGAAGAGTTCGAAGAGCTCGACCGCGAAGTCGTCTCGTACGCCGCAGCGGAAGCAGGAGACGCGCAGCAAGAAGGCGCGCTCCCGGGAGAAGTGATGGCCAACCGCCCCTCGCCGAAATCGTCGTCCAGGTCGAAGGCGACCCTCTCGATCCCCCAGCTCATCGCGAAGAAGCGCGACGGGCTCGAGCTGTCGAGCGCGGAGATCTACCGGCTCTTCCTCGGGTTCGCGGCGGGCGAGGTCGCCGACTACCAGATGACGGCGTTCGCGATGGCCGCGTTCATCCGAGGGATGACGCCCGACGAGACGGTCGCGATGACGCTCGCCACGCGCGACAGCGGCCAGGTCGTCGACCTGAGCAGCGTGCGCGCGCCGAAGGTCGACAAGCACTCGACCGGAGGCGTCGGCGACAAGGTCTCGATCTGCCTCGCGCCGCTCGTCGCCGCCTGCGGCGTGGCCGTGCCGATGGTGAGCGGGCGGGGCCTCGGGCACACGGGCGGGACGCTCGACAAGCTCGAGGGGATCCCCGGCTTCAACGTCTCGATGCCGATCGAGCAGTTCGTGCAGCAGGTCAAGGACCTCGGCTGTGCGCTGATCGGGCAGACCGACGAGATCGCGCCGGCCGACAAGCGGCTCTACGCGCTTCGTGACGTGACGGGGACGGTCGAGTCGATCCCGCTCATCACGGCGAGCATCCTCGGCAAGAAGCTCGCGGCAGGGATCGACGCGCTCGTGCTCGACGTGAAGGTCGGACAGGGCGCGTTCATGAAGACGCGGAAGGACGCCAAGCTCCTCGCGAGCTCGATCGTCCGGGTGGGACGGCTCGCGAAGACGCCGGTCACGGCGTTCCTCACGCCGATGGACGCGCCGCTCGGCCGGGCGATCGGAAACGCGCTGGAGACGGCCGAGGCGTTCGAGATCCTCCACAACCGCGGGCCGGAAGACCTGCGCGAGCTGACGCTCATCCTCGGAACCGAGATGCTGCGCCTCGGCGGGATCGGCAAGAACGAGAAGGGCGCGCGCGCCATGCTCGAGCTCGCGATGAAGAACGGCCGAGGCGCCGGTCGGATGCGTCAGATCGTCCGGGCGCAGGGCGGCGACGCGCGCACGATCGACGAGCCGGATCGGCTGCCGCGCGCGCGGCACATCGTCCCCGTGCTCGCCAGCCGGAGCGGGTTCGTCACGGCCGCGGACGCGCTGGAGCTCGGCCTCGCCGCGGTCGCGATGGGCGCGGGCCGGTCGCGCGCGGATCAGTCGGTCGATCCACGCGTCGGCATCGTCGTCACGCGCAAGCCGGGCGAAGCCGTGAAGAAGGGCGAGCCCATCGCCGAGCTCCACGTGATGGATCTGCCCGCCGAGGAGGGCATCCGGAAGCGCGTCCAGGCGGCGTTCCAGATCGGGCCCACGGCGCCGCAGCCCGCGCCGCTCGTGCTCGAGGTCATCCGGAAGTAGCGGAGGCGGAGGATCGGCGGAACGTGGAGCTCACCCGGTGCGGAGGCGAGCGTGCCGGGTTGGTCCACATTAGCTAACCTGACCACATGCGTCGCGTGAACGTCCACGCAGCAAAGACTCAGCTTCTCGAGGATGTCGAGAACGGCGAGCGCATCGTCATCGCGCGAGCGGGTACTCCCGCGGCCGTGTTGGCTCCGTACCGGGGGGCGGCGCGGCGACGAGCGCTCGGCCAGTTCGCCTGCCGTGGCACGACAAGGACCCTTTCGACCGTCTCCTCGTAGCTCACGCTCGGGATCTCGGAGCGACGGTCGTGACCCAGGACGACGCGCTGACCGCGTACGGCGTGCCCGTTCTGCGAGCGTGACGGGCGAGCGCCTCGACGTCCTCGCCGCGCTCCATTGCGGAGACGATGGCGCTCCCTACGAGGACCCCGTCCGCGTTCGCAGCCACCGCCGCGTCGTGCGCAGGTGCGGCTTCGCGGTCGCCGAGCGCGGGCTCGGCGCCGCCCTGGCGTGCGCGGCCTGCCGTGGCACGAACCTCCGGTCGGTTCCGGTGTCTCACTCGGATGCGCCCCCTCCTCTTCGCTGCTGCCCTGCTCCTCTCGTGCTCGTCGCTGGCCTCCGCGCAGGAACCGCTCGTCCGCCTTGCGGGCGTCCAGCGCACCGACGGCCCACAGGACGAGATCGCGTTGCGACGCGTGCTCGCGATATCGCGGGCAGGGTTTCGGGCCTGCCAGGAGCGCAGGGTCGCGGACGGCGCGCGCGTCGAGGGTCGTCTCACGATCGTCGTCGTGACGGGCCCCGACGGTCTGATCTCGAGCGCCGAGGTCACGCAACGCACGTTCGAGCCCGACGGGCCGCTCGAGGCGTGCATCCTCAGCGTCTTGCGTCGTGCGCGCGTGCCCGTCGCGGATGCGCCGAGCACGTTCATCGTCGGGCTGATCCTCGGCGTTCCGGGCGACGCGCCGCCCGCCACTCCCGCTCCAGCCGATGAGGCGACCCGGCTGCGAGCCGAGGTCCTGCAGGCGCGCGACGAGGCGCGCTGCCTGAACCGCGCCGCACGCCGCCTCGAGCGCGTGCTCACGGAATGGGAGCTCGCCGGACCCGCGAGGCGGCAGCTCCTGGCGACACGCATCGCAGAAGCGCGCGCGGCCCGATCGATGTGCTCTGGCGGGATCGCGAGTCTGCTGGGCGGACTGCCGTCGACCGGTCTCGGACCAACCGACCCGAGCTGCCCTGGATGCCGGTCAGCCGCGCCTTGAGCCGCCTGTTCGTTCCGTCGATCTTCGCCGACCTCGGCGCGGGGCGTCGGCTGGGCATCCGCGGATCCGCCGGGACCACGATCGGCTACACAGCGTTCGATCCGGCGCGGCCGCGCGCGCGCGGAGTGTGCCGGGCGCGCACGCGCGTTTCGCGGCGTGATCGACGACCCGACGTTCCCGTGGCGCGTCTCGCTCGGGACGCTCGCTCTGCTCGGGCTTGCGGTTCGCGATCGCGTTCGAACCGGACTCCAACCGTTCGGCCGGCGAAGATGCTCGTGTGCTCTGCGAAACGCGGGACCACGTCTCGACAGCCGGCGGCGCTCTTCATGCGCGCCCATTCGTCCGGCGTCGCTTCGACGATCTCGGCGCCCAGCGCCCCCGGAGGCGGGAGCTGGATCGGCAGCGGCCCCGCGATCTCGATGCGAGTGTCGCTCTCGGTGCGCGACATCTGGCTCGGGGCGGACACGAGGCGAGCCTCGACGACCTGTCCGGGGAACGACATCATGCACTTGAGCCGCATCGTGTCTCCTTGGTTGGTGGCAAGACTGCTGCGATCCGCGCCGGGACGCCAGGATCGACTACAGCGCGCGGCGCGCCACCTCTCAGCGGAGGTCGTCGTCGCTTCCGAAGACGCGATCCGGCCCGGCCGAGGAGACCACGATGTCCTCGCCATTGCACTCCACGCGGAAGGGCAAATCCCAGGCGTCCGTGGTGCGAATCGATGGATCAACCACACCGGTCCTCACGAGATCTTCCGTCGTCGCGCAGCGCGCATTCCTCACCAGTCCCAGGTAGCGCACCACAGCGGAACGAAGCTCGAGCGCATCGGAGCGAGACTGCGTCATGCGAGCGCGCTGCAATTGCGGCCGACACCACGACACCACTGCAGTGGCCAGCGAGACGAGAGTGACCACGACCGCCGTCGTCGCGCCCCACTTGCGCAGCCAGTCGACCGGGCGCGCGCGCCCGCAGTCGTTCGCCACGACCGTCCCGTCATGCCGACGGCGAAAGCCAATGCACGGTCGGTCGCCGTTCCCCAGGAGCGCGTTGGCCTCCTCGAGCGAGTGAGCCGAGAGGTCGTACACATCGCGCGCGCAGGCTTCGCAGCGACGCTTGCGCGTGGTGCCGGCCATCGTGTCCCAGTGCACGTCACACGGCGTCGCGATCGCCATGTTGGAGACGCCGTCGATGGTCGTGAGATGACGCCTCCGCTTCGTCCTCCTCGACCGTGCATGAGTGTCCGCGAGGGCCTCCCGCAGGCGATCACGTCGGGTCGCGAGACCCTCGTGAGCTGCGAGCGCCCGCTCGACCTGCGCGAGCTCCGTCTCGAGCGCACAGGCGCGCGCGGCCGAAGGACGGCGTTGGTGCACGGAAACGCGGTGTCGCCATCCACCAATCCGTCGAGATCGAGTCCGTGGGAGCGTGCGGGCGTGACGGTGTCGTCGACGGCGACATCCATGGTCGAGAGCACGTACGTGCGCGTCACCGGGATGATCGGTGTGGGCGCGCTGGCAGTCGACGGATCACAGGCCGTGACGAGCGACATCGCGAGCAGGAGCTGGAGTCGGCACACGAGAAGAGGGTAGCCCGCATCCGACCGCCCGTCACCCGACCCTCTCCCGCGTTGCGGGGCGAGGGCTCTCCTCGACGCCCCGAGAGCGCTCCCCATCATCGATCCCCACGCTCGATGATCGGATCAGCCGAAAGCCTGCACCGCTAGGAGGCCGTGCATGCGGACAACGCTCCATGCCGACCCCGTCCACGAACGGCTGAGGGGCATCGATGAAGGTCGCGTTCAGGAGGAGAAAGGCCGCGATGGCCCCGCCGATGCGTTCGCGCAGGCGCGCGCGACGATGAGCGCGTTCTTCGAGTGGGCGCCGAGCACGCGCGCGACGCTGCGGATCGTCGATGCGATCGGCGGCCACGCGCGCGCGTTCCTCTCGCAGGTGCCAGCACCCGACGACGACGGTGAAGTGCTCGTCGTCCAGGTCGACGGCGGCGGAGCTCCCGCGATCAGCTCGCGCGAGCCGAAGCGGCGACGATCTGCATCCGCTCGAGCGTTCTCGACGAAGTCGTAGGCGCCGCCGCGGATGGCTTCGACGGTGGTCTCGATCGTCCCGTAGGCGGTTGCCCGCCTCGTCGTCGACGACGAGCACGATGGCTTGGATCCGGCAGGGGGAGACAGGGAGCGAAGACTCTTCGTCCAGCGATCCGGACACCTCGTCAAGGACGGTGTCACGATGCCACAGCGCAACGAGATGTCTATTCCGGCGAACTTATCGAATGAATTCAGTGCGTCGTCATCGAGGTGACGGCTGATCGTCAGACCGTCGGCCCTCGCGCTCACCTGCACGGCGCGTAGAGACGCCCCATGGAAAATTGGATCGTCGCCGTCTGGGTCCTCCTCTTCGTGGCGATCCCGGTCGTCGCGCTCGTCCTGGCGCGCCGCCAGCGGATGAAGCGCCACGCCGCGAGCCCTGCCCCGGGGACGGTGGAGCCGCACCGACCTCACGGCCACCACCGCGAAGGGCGGTGACCCGGGGGCATGCCGCCAGCCCTCCACTCGCTCACCGATGTCCTGCGCGACTGGCTGCCCTCGCTGGTCACGCTGCTCATCGGCGTCCTGGTCATCGGGGTCGTCCACCGGCTGATGCTGAGACGCCATGCCCCCACGTCGGGGAGCCGGATGCTGCAGCAGCTGCTCCTCGCCGCGCTCGGCGCGATCCTGGTCATCCTCGTCATCCTCGCGCTCCCGATCGGCGACTCGGCCCGCGGTCAGCTCCTGAGCTTGCTCGGGATTCTCGTGGCGGCAGCGATCGCGCTCTCTTCGACGACGCTGCTCGGAAACGCGATGGCGGGACTGATGTTGCGCTCGATTCAGAGCTTCAAGCCCGGCGACTTCATCATCGTCGAGGGGATCCGAGGGCGCGTGTCGGAGCTAGCGCTCCTCCGTACGGAGATCCAGACGGAGCGACGGGATCTCACCACGCTGCCGAACCTCTATCTCGTGACCAACCCCGTGACGGTGGTGCGGTCGTCCGGCACGTTCATCTCCGCGACGGTCTCGCTCGGCTACGACGTGCCTCGTGAGAAGGTCGAGCGGTGTCTGCTCGACGCGGCGACCAAGACGGGCCTGACCGACCCGTACGTGTTCATCCTCGCGCTCGGCGACTTCTCGATCACGTACCAAGCGGCGGGCTTTCTCGAGCAAGTGAAGTACTTGATCAGCGCCGAGTCGTCGCTCCGTGAGCAGATGCTCGATGCGCTGCATGGCGCGGGGATCGAGATCGTCTCGCCCACGTTCATGAATCAGCGCCTGATCCCGCCTCATCACGTGTTCATCCCCAAGAGGGCCACCACACGTGCGGCCGCTGCCGCCGACGAGACCCACCCCGAGGAGCGCATGTTCGACAAGGCGGAGCTCGCCGAGCGCAAAGGGAGGATGGAGAGCGAGCTGAGAGAGACCGCCGCCGAGCTCGCCGAGCTGAAGATCAATGAAGCGGACCCAGAGGCCGTTCGGGCACGCGTCGCCGTGCTGGAGGCGAGGCTCGCCGAGCTCGAGGCGGCGCTCGCGCTGCAGGATGGGCCACCTCCGCACGAGTGAGACGGACCGCCAAGCTCCGCGCGAAGGAGGGTGGCGAGCGAGAGAGCGCACGCGGAAGCCTCAGCTCGGTGCGCTCGCGAGGTCGATCCAGCGCTCGAAGCTCGCGGGCGTCGCCTGCGCGCTGAGGCGGTGGTCATCGTCGACCTCGATCAGCTGCGCGCGCGTCCCGTCCACCAGCGCGCGAGAGTCGTCGAGGGGAACTGTCTGGTCGCGCGTGCCATGGACCACGACGACGTTGCTGGCCTCGCCCGGCAGCGCGGGTGAAGCCGCCCACGCGCGACTCGCGACCAGTCGATGCGCGGGGCAGAGCAGCAGCGTGGGCCCCTTCCAAGCGCCGCGCGCCAGCAGCTCCACCGCGACCGCGCCGCCGAACGACGAGGCCACGACGACATCGATCGCGCTGGTGGCGAGCAAGCGCAGCTGTACCGCGACGCTGCGCTGGAACACTCGCCGCATCAGCCATGCACGCGCGGGTCGCTGCAGCAGCGCGACGGCGACCACCGCGACGATGAGCCCGAGGACGCCGCCCCAGTACGCGGCGGCGACGGCAGACGCGAGCGTCGCGACCAGCACCGCGATCACCGCGGGGTCGCGCACTACGGCCCTCTGCCCGCAAGGCATCTGGCCGGCGACGACCCGGAAGCCTGCTTGCTCGAGCGCGAGCGACTTCTTGCCGCGCGGGCCCGACTCGAGGCCGTGGACGAAGAGAACGGTCTGCATCGGAGCGGACCGTGGAGGCTCCAGGGAGAGGAGGCAAGCGAGAGCCATGGCGTCAGCTATGCTTTGCCCGTGGCATCCATCAGCTGCCCGTCCTGCAAGGGCGTGATCGCGCTCGACGACGTCGATCTGTCGACGAAGCTCGCGAAGTGCCGCCCCTGTGCGTCGAGCCGTTGGGTGGGCACAGCAGGGCTCGGCCGAGCGCAGGCGAGTCCTCGGCCGGCCCAGGCACCGTGGTCGGGTACCTCGCCGTGAGGCACGTAGCCGTCTGGCCATCGGCCGTGCCC
>JBBSAT010000148.1:0-18387 GCA_038252025.1 Polyangiales bacterium
CACCGGGGCTCTGGATGTTCGGTGCGGGTGGCCACGCGCTCGGGGGCCAGGAGTGACCCTCGGGCGCCCGTGGCAGTCTCGCCGCCGTCGACCCTTGCGTCGCTAGACGGCCGACTCGCGGTCCCGGCCGTCGTACTCGTGCACGACGGCGCCTGCGTCGCGCAGCGCGCGCCTCACGTCGTCGGCTCGTGCGGGCGCGCGGAGGTCCTTCAGGACGCGTACGCCCTTCTGTGGGTTGCACACGAGCACGGGGCCCTCGCTCGCCACCCAGACGCTCACGAGGCCCATGCCGACCCGCAAGCGATCACCCGGCACGACCGAGAGCGCGGGGACATCGTCCTCGCCAGCTTCCCATCGCGCGTCGTCTCCGAGCAGCTTGGCCCAGAGCGTTCCGAAGCCCACGTCCTGCGTCGAGACCATATCGGGCGCGAGCCTAGCGCGGAATTGCGGTCGTGGGGACCGCCGGCGTCAAACGCTACCTCAGCCCTCGTCGTCGTCCTCGAGCTCGACGATCGGAAAGCTCACGCGGAACGTCGTGCCCTTTCCGAGCTGACTGCGCGCGCTGATCTCGCCGTCCATCTTGAGCACGAGGTGCTTCACGATCGCGAGGCCGAGGCCCGAGCCGCCCTGCAAGCGCGCGCGACCCGGGTCGACCCGGTAGAAGCGCTCGAAGATCCGCGGCAGGTGCTCCTCCGGGATCCCCTGGCCGGTGTCCTCGACCTCGAAGATCGCAGAGCGCTCGTCGCGCGAGACGCGGACGAGGACGCTGCCGCCGGCGGGCGTGTACTTGATCCCGTTGTCCACCAGGTTGACGAGCACGTGGTCGAGCGCTTGCAGCTCGGCGCGTGCCCAGACGGGCACCTCGGCGTCCTCGAGCGAGAGCGTCACCTTCTTCTCGATCGCTTGCGCCTCGAGCGAGCGCAGCACCTTCGTCGCGACCTCCGAGATCGAGACCGGCTCGAGCTCGTACCGCACGTTCGGCGATTCGGAGCGCGAGAGCTCCAGCAGATCGTCGACCAGCCGCGAGAGCCGGAGCGCGTTGTCCGTGATCCCGAGGACGAAGCGCCGTGCGATCTTCGGATCGTCGAGCGCGCCGTCACGGAGCGTCTCGGCGAAGCCGCGGATCGAGGTGAGCGGCGTGCGCAGCTCGTGGCTCGCGTTCGCGACGAAGTCTCGGCGGATCGCGGTCGCGCGCTCGAGCTCGGTGACGTCGTGCAGGACCGCGATCACGCCCTTCTTTTCGGGCAGAGGCGACACCGTCGCGCGCAGCGTGCGGACCATCCGAGCGCCCGGCACCTCGAGCTGGACGTGCTCGCCCTTGCCGGTGGCCGCGCGCGTGACGGCCTCGTGAAGCTCGGGGCTGCGCAGCGCTTCGATCACGGTGCAGCCGATCGGATCGCCCTCGCTCAGGCGGCCGAACGCTGCGTTCGACAGCACGATCTTCCCGTCACGATCGGTGACGAGGACGGCCTCCACCATCGCGTCGAGCATCGCGCGAAGCCGGCCTTCTTCGTCGCGCACACGACCGAAGCGCTCCTCGAGCTGGTCGGCCATGCGATCGAGACCGCGGCCCAGCGCGCCGATCTCGTCTCCTCGCCTCGAGCGCACGCGCACCGAGAGATCTCCCGCCGCGAGCCTGTCCGCCGCGCGCGTCATCTCCGCGATGGGCGACGACACCCAGCGCGAGAGGAGGTACGAGAGCAGCGCCGCGAAGGCGACGCTGAGCGCCATCGACACCTCGAGCCCGCTGGAGATGCGGTCCGACGTCATGGCGCCGGTCAGCGCGTAGCCCAGACCGAAGACCATCGCGATCGCCACGCACATCGCGACGAACATGCGGAGCGGGAGGCTGCGCAGCATCGGGGGCGACTATAGGCTGCGCGGGCGTCGTGCGTCCGTTTGCACGAGCCTCCGTGCGAGGGGTGCGTCGGTCTGCACGAGAGAGTGCTGCGTCGAGCCGGTGACGAACGAGAGAAACGAAAGAAGCGAAGAGAAGCGGAGGAGGACGCGCCCGACTAGAGCGCGCCCATTTCCCCGCCGCGTCGTCTCAGCCGACCGCGTCCTTGATCGCCTTGACCGGCCGGGCGCGGATGCCCTTGCTCGCCGGCTTCGCCGCGAACTTCTGCTTTTCCTTCGTGAACGGGTTGATGCCCTCACGCGCCGGCCGGGCCGGCTTCTTCACCACAACGAACTTCGCGAAGCCCGGGAGCACGAAGATCCCGTTCTTCTTGAGCTCCTTGTGACCCACCTCGACGAGGGTCTCGACGACGCTCTTCACCTGACGCTTGGTGATGTCGTCACCGAGGGCGCCCTGGACTGCGTCGAGGATAGCGCTCTTGGAGAGGGGCTTGTTGCTGGTCTTCTTCGCCGGAGTCGATTTTGCCATGTGTCGGATCTCGCTTTCGGGCGGGAGCCTTCCTTTGGTGACGGCGTCAGTGCAACAGAAATCCGCACGTTTCCGCCTGATCCGCTTCGCTTCTTCGTTCCAGGTGGAGGGTCCGAGCACCCCTCGCGGTGGCCCCCCAACGAAGCGTTTCTCTCGAAGAAATAGGCTCAAAATCGCTCTCGCACACGTCTCGAAGCACGAGATCGAGGCATGTCGCGCTCATGATCGCGTGGGCGATCCGTCGGAGCGTCGCGGTGCCGTTTTTTCGCGTCCCAGGGGCCTCAGGGCGCCTCTCGAGGCTCCGGACGGACTGGATCGCGCCCTCGCCCTCACCTCGCTCGTGCGCTTGGCCTTCACGCGTCCTCCTGCGGCTTCGATGCGCGCTCGCATCGTCGTGAGCGCAGCGCGCGCGATCGAGCAGAGGTGAAGGCTCGACCCAGAGCTGGAAGCGTGGAGCGTCCGAGTCCAGCTGCGCGCCGCGCACGCGGAACGAGATCGTCCGCGCTGCGTCGCTCGAGGGTAGCATCGGCCCATGGCGACCCAAGAGGAGCTCGATCTCGCCGTGAAGCGCGTCAACGCGCTCGCGAAGACCCCGAGCACGTCGGAGATGCTCGACCTGTACGGCCTCTACAAGCAGGCGACCGCGGGCGATGCGACGGGCGCCCGACCGGGAATGTTCGACCCGAAGGGCCGCGCGAAGTGGGACGCCTGGTCCAGCCGGAAGGGGCTGAGCCCTGACGACGCGCGGACGAAGTACGTCGCGCTCGCTCAGAAGCTCGGCGCATGACGTCGACGCGCGCCGTGCGGGCGGCGCGTCAGTCGGTCTTCACGCGGTAGCCGACGCCCCGCACGGTCTCGATCGCGCCCTTCGCCGAGCCGAGCTTCTCGCGAAGGCGCTTCACGTGCGTGTCGACGGTACGCGTCTCGACGCCGGGCACGTAGCCCCAGACGCGCTCGAGCAGCGAGTCGCGCGTCTGCACGCGGCCGGGCCGTGAGACGAGGTCGTAGAGCAGCTTGAACTCGAGCGCGGTGAGGACGATCTCCTCGTCGTCGACGGTCACGCGGTGCTGCGGCACGTCGATCTCGAGGGTGCCGATGCGGAAGCGCTCGCCCGGCGTCTGCTTCTCGGGCGTCGAGGTCCGCCGGAGCACGGCGCCGATGCGGAGGATGAGCTCGCGCGGGCTGAACGGCTTCACGACGTAGTCGTCGGCGCCGATCTCGAAGCCCACCACCCGGTCGATCTCCTCGCTGCGCGCCGTGATCATCATGACGGGGATCGTGCTCGTGGCCGCATCGCGGCGCAGGCGCCGGCAGACCTCGGTGCCCGGGATGTCGGGCAGCATCAGGTCGAGCAGGATCAGGTCGGGCCGCTGACGGCGGATCTCCGCGAGCGCGCTCGCGCCGTCTCGCGTCGTGACGACGGTGTAGCCCGCTTGCCGCAGGTTGTACTCGAGCAGCTCGACGATATCGGCCTCGTCGTCTACCAGCAGGATCCGCTCGCGCATCTTCTTAGGGGGGGACTCTGCCGGCATCGCGTGTCGGTTCTGTGAACGAGAGGTGTCGGCCCCGCAAGCCTCGTCACCTTCCCCGGCCTGCTCGACCGGAAGGGTGGGCGTTCTCGCCCTTTGCAGCAGGAGCAGAGAGCGCGCATAAAGGCGCCCTTCCGTCGGGTCCGCCCTGCGGCGAGGCAAGGAGCGTTCATGAGTCTGTCAGTCGGGATCGTCGGGCTTCCGAACGTCGGGAAGTCGACCCTGTTCAACGCGCTCTCGAGCAAGCAAGCCGAGGCCGCGAACTACGCTTTCTGCACGATCGAGCCGAACGTAGGTGTCGTCCCTGTGCCGGATCCGCGCTTCGACGCGCTCGTGAAGGTTGTCGTCCCGGACAAGACCCAGCCCGCGACCGTGGACTTCGTGGACATCGCCGGCCTCGTGAAGGGCGCGAGCAAGGGCGAAGGGAAGGGCAACGCCTTCCTCGCGAACATCCGCGAGTGCGACGCGATCGCGCACGTGGTGCGCTGCTTCGAGGACGAGAACGTCGTCCACGTCGAGAACCGCGTCGATCCCATCGCCGACATCGAGACGATCGAGACCGAGCTGATCCTCAAGGATCTCGAGACGGTCCAGAAGCGGCTCGACAAGGCGCGCCGCAACGCAAAGTCGAACAGCGTCACCGAGAAGAAGGCTGCCGAGATCTGCGAGAAGCTGGAGAAGCACCTCGATCAGGGCAAGCTCGCCGCCGGTCTGGTGATCGAGGACGAGGACCAGAAGATCATCGTCCGCGACCTGGCGCTCATCACCCAGAAGCCGCTCTTCTACGTGTGCAACGTCAAGGAGGACCAGCTCGGCAAGGACGACCCGCTCGTCCAGCGCGTGAAGGATCGCGCGAAGGCGTCGAACGCGATGGTCGTCGTGATCTGCGCGAAGATCGAGGCCGAGATCATGCAGCTCCCGCCGGAGGAGCGTGCGGACTTCCTCGAGTCGGCGGGCCTCACCGAGCCGGGCTTGAACGAGGTCATCCGGACGGGCTACGCGCTGCTCGATCTGATCACGTACTTCACGGCCGGCAAGGTCGAGGTCCGGGCCTGGACGATCAAGCGCGGGACGAAGGCGCCGCAGGCGGCCGGGAAGATCCACAGCGACTTCGAGCGCGGCTTCATCAAGGCCGAGGTGATCTGGTGGGAGGACCGCGTCGCGATGAGCGAGGCCGCGGTGCGCGCCGCCGGCAAGCTCGGCATCGAGGGCAAGGAGTACGTCGTCCGCGACGGCGACGTGATGCACTTCCGCTTCGCGGTCTGAGCGCGGCGCCCGAGACGGCAGCGCTCGCTGCACGGCCGCAAACGGACGGATGAACTGGCGCCCGGATCTAGGCAGACTGTTCGGCGTGCAGGACACGGACGAATGGGAGATCCACGTCGCGGGGCGAACGTACCCCGTCGCGGACGGTCTCACGATCGGTCGGGCGGAAGGGTGCGAGATCCTGCTCGCGGATGCGCTCGTCTCGAGACATCACGCGCGCGTCAGCGTCGTGGCGGGTGAGCCCGGCGTCGAGGATCTTCGCAGCCGGCACGGCGTTTCGGTGAACGGACGCGTCATCTCTGGACGCGTCGCGCTCGCGCACGGCGACCGGATCGCGATCTCGGAGCACGTGTTGGTGCTGGTCGATCGCGCGCAGTCTCGCCGCGACAAGATCCCGACGCTCGACGAGATCCCGGTGCGTCGTCCCCGTGTCACGGCGACGATCCGCGAGATGGCGGTCACGGGCGAGGTCGATCCTGCCGTCGTCACGCTCGCCGAGACCGAAGCTGCGCTCGTGCGGGGCGAGCTGCCGGTCGTCGCGCGGGGCCTCGCTGCGCTTCGCGAGATCGTGGGCGAGCTCGAGCGGCGCGGGGGCGCCGATCCCGCGGTCTTGCGTGGATACTCGAGCTGCGCGCTGCGCGCGGCCACGCGCTTCGACCACCCCGCGTGGATCGACACGATCGTCGACGTGCACGCGATCCGCGGCGTTCCGATGCACGCAGCCACGATCGATGCGCTCGCGGGCGCTCTCGATCGGCTCGCGAGCTACGATCGCGCGAAGCTCGCCGCCTACGTCGCCGCGCTCGACGCCAGCAAGACCCCGTTCGGCATGTACGAGCAGTTCTGTCTGAAGCGCCTGAGCGCGCTCGCCCGGTAGCGCTTCGCCCGCTGGCTCAGGCCGGCCCAGCGTTTTCCGCGTGTTTCTGGAGATCGGCGCGGCACGACGTGTGCTCCGGTGCGCGACATGACCTTCCTCGCTCGCTCCGTTCTCGTCGCCTCCCTCGCGGGTGTCGTCGGCCTCGCCGGCTGCTCCGCCTCTCACGTGGAGCTGGGCGACGGCGGCATCACCGGCGCGGACGCGCCTCCGGGCGATGCGTCCTGCGGATCCTCCGCGGCCCCGACGTGCGTCTCGTCTTGCGGGAGCGACGCGGGGGCGCCAGCCGACTGCGTCGACGGAGCCTGGGTCTGTCCTGCCGGAACGGTCGACATCCTCTCGTGCCCCACCGCGTGTCCTCCGGGGATCGATCCGTGGGCCTCCCCCGGAACGGTGTGCAGCACCGAAGGCGCGCACTGCTCGAGCGGCGGCGACGCCTGCGGTTCCGGGATGTGGTGCGAGTGCAGCGGCGGCCACTGGAGCTGCGCCGTCGCGGAGCCCGACCCGGTCTGTTATTGCGGGCGCGAGCCGGCGGCCGGCGATCGGTGCAACGAGGAGGGCGCGAGCTGCGGCGAGTGCTGTCCGACGCCGGGCGGGACGGGATGGCCCGCGATGAGCTGCGTCGGCGGTCACTGGCAGCCCGCGGCCTGCCCCCCGGTCGTCTGCCCGCTCCTTCCACGTGCGTGCCCCGTCGACGGACCGGCAGTGATCGGGACCCCGTGCGCCGACGAGGCGCAGATCTGCGGGAACGCGTGCTGCGGGACCGCGTTCCAGTGCTCGGGCGGCGTCTGGGTCAGCGGACCGGACGCGGACTGCGCATGCCGCCCGGGCGCCTTCGCCTGCGGGGTCGGGACTTGCGAGGACTACCAGGCTTGCACCTCGCAGTGCGGCCCGACCGACGGAATCGAGCACACATGCACGCTTCTCCCCGATGGCTGCACGTCGTGTGACTGCATCGCGGTGCCCGCCGGCTACTCCTGCGAGATGCGGGACGGGTCCGTATTCCTGTCGATGATGGGCTTCTGCGGCTGAAGGCGCTCAGGGAGCGCCGCAGCCGCCGGCGATGCCGGGCGCGCTGCGACAGGGGTCGCTGGTGCAGACGAAGGTCTCGCAGATGCCCGCCGCCGTCAGCCGCAGGCGAACGTTCGCCTCGACCGTCGTGGTCTCGCCGGTGTCGGTCGTGATCGTCGCGTCCACGCAGTCGGCGGTCGGGTACATCGCGACGCAGCTCGCTTCGGCGGGGCAGAGGGTGTCGCGCGCTCCGTGATTGATGCCGTTCGCGTCCCTCGCGCCGCAGCAGTCCGATTGGTGGAGCTGGATCACGCAGTTGTCGAGGCTGGTCGCCCCGCGCGGTGCCGCCTCGAGCGCGGCCGCGTAGTTGGTGCACTCGTTGCCGGCCGCGCAGATCAGCGCAGCGTCGGTGTCGGTCGTGCCCGCGTCGTCACCGGTCGTTCCGGAGTCGTCACCGGTCGTTCCGGAGTCGTCACCGGTCGTTCCGGAGTCGTCACCGGTCGTTCCGGAGTCGTCACCACCCGCTCCGGAGTCCGTGCCGCCGGTGCCGGAGTCCGTGCCGCTGGTGCCGCTGTCGGTCCCGTTGCTCGTGGCCCCATCGCCGCAGCCCGCGATCAGCACGAGTGCCCCGAGCCAGACCCCGAGAGAAGAACGGAAGAAAGAATGAGTCATGAAGAAGCCTCCCTATCCTTCGACGGTACAGGACCCTCGCGCCGCGCGCGAGATCTCCCACGGTCCAACGCCACCGGCGGGGTTCCCTCGTGGTATCGGATCCTCCATGTCGAAGACCCGTGAGCACCTCGAGAAGACGCCCGCGCTGCTGCCGAACTACCGTCAGCCGCCGCTGGTCATGGTGCGCGGCGCCGGCTCGCGCATCTGGGACGCCGATCACCGCGAGTACCTCGACTTCTCCGGTGGCATCGCGGTGCTCTCGGTGGGCCACTGCCACCCTGTGCTCGCCAACGCGATCGCCGAGCAGGCGCGCACGCTGATGCACACGTCGAACCTCTTCTACACGGACAAGCAGCTCGCGCTCGCCTACGAGCTCGTCAAGCGCACCGGCTTCACGCGCGTGTACTTCGCGAACAGCGGCGCCGAGGCGAACGAGGCGCTGATCAAGCTCGCGCGCCGACATGCGTACGAGCAGGGCGACAAGGAGCGCGTCGAGCTCGTCTCCACGCACCACTCGTTTCACGGCCGGACGATGGGCGCGCTCAGCCTCACGGGTCAGCCGAAGTACCACGCAGGCATGGGCCCCCTCATGGGCGGCGTGCACCACGTCGACTACGACGATCTCGACGCGATGCGCGCCGTGGTCACCGAGAAGACGGCGGCCGTGTTCGTCGAGCCGATCCAGGCAGAGGGCGGGATCCTCGTCGGAAAGGACGAGTACTTCCGCGGCCTCAGGAAGCTCTGCGACGAGAAGGGCGCGCTGCTCTTCTTCGACGAGGTGCAGACCGGCTACGGGCGCACCGGTAAGTTCCTCGGACGCGAGTGGAGCGGCGTCATGCCGGACGCGTGCTCGCTCGCGAAGGGGATCGCGGGCGGCTTCCCGCTCGCGGCGATGGTGTGCGGCGAGCACCTCGCCAAGAGCCTTCCGGTCGGAAGCCACGGCACGACGTTCGGCGGCAACCCGCTCGCCTGCGCTGCCGGGCTCGCCGTGCTGAAGATCTTCGACGACGAGAAGCTCGTGGAGAACGCGCAGGAGCTCGGCGGATACGTCGGTGCCGCGCTCGAGCGCATGGTCGAGGACGAGAGCCTCCCCGCGGCCGCCGAGGCGCGCGGTCGCGGACTGCTCCGGGGTCTGCGCATCGCCGCCGGCTACGACGCGATGGGCGTGCTCGCGAACATGCGTGAGCGCGCCGTCCTCTGTTCGACGGCGGGCGGCGACGTGATCCGGCTCGCTCCTCCTCTGAACGTCACGAAGGCCGACTGCGACGAGGCGCTCGTCGCGCTGCGCGCAGCGGTAGCCGAGGCGAGCAAGACGGCCTGAGCCGCGGACCTCCGCGATCGGGAATACGCACGTGCGGCGCAGCCGTCCGACGTGTCGTGCCGCGGTGCAGAACACTGGCTCTACCGGCTGCGGCCTGGTTCGCGCTGGTCCTCGCGCTCGCCGTGCCGGCGCGTGGGCAGGTGCGCCGACGCTCGCGCGATCAGGCGCTCGTCGTCGCCGACCAGATCGACGCGCTCGTACCGACGTTCCGCCGCTTTCGCGACCAGGCGATCGCCGGCGAGTGGCGTGAGGTCCCGAGCTGGTCGATCCGCGAAGGCCCCGCGTGCATCGAGGACGCGCGCGCGGCGGGCCTCGGGGTCACGCCGATCCACACCGCGCGGACCCCCATCCCGACGCCCGTCCGGCTCGACGGCGACGTCCTCGGGGTGACCTTCGTGAAGACGCGCGACGAAGCCCCCTTCTACGTCGCGTGCGAGCTCGCCGTACGCATGCCGCGCATCGCCACCGTTCTTCGGGCGCACCACGTGCGGACGGCGTTCGTGCTCTCGTCCTGGCGCACGGCGCCGCGCACGAGCTTCCACACGATGGGGCTCGCGCTGGATCTCTCTCGCTTCGTCCGCGACGACGGCTCGGTCCTCGACGTGGAGCGCGACTTCGTGCGCGCACCGGATCGCGCGACGTGTGACGGCGTCGATCGCTCCCCGAGCGAGGATCCCGCTGCTGCGCTTCGTGCGATCGCGTGTGCGCTCCGCGACGACGCCGGGCTCTCGACGGTGATCACGCCGGAGTACAACGAGGGTCACCGCGATCACTTTCACGTGGACGTGCGGCCGCACGACACACGCGCGTTCACGCGCTGATCGAGTGAGGCGAGAGGCGACACGGCGGGCCTGCGCCGTCGCTCTGCTCGGCGGCACCGTGGTTGCTCCGAACCGCTCCAACCGGAGGAGCCAGATGGATCTGAACAAGAAGGCCGAGACGTATCAGGAGATCGAGACCGCATTCGGCCAGGTACCCACTTGGGTACGCGAGATGCCGGACGAGGTGGCCGGGGGCTTCTGGGGCGTGATGCGTGACTTCCACCTCGCGGAGACGAAGATCCCGAAGAAGTACAAGGAGCTCATCGGCGTCGCGGTCGCGGGCGCCACGCGCTGCAAGTACTGCGCGTTGTTCCACACCGAGGTCGCTCGACTGCACGGCGCGACCGATGAGGAGATCGCCGAGGCCAGCGCGATGGCGGGCCACACCATGTTCGCCAGCACGTTCCTGAACGCGCAGCAGATCGACTTCGAGCAGTTCCGCAAGGAGACGCTCGCGATCGTCGCGCACGTGAAGAAGCAGCAGGCCCAGTCGAACGTGGCCGCCAAGCAGTCGAGGAAGTCGGGGCATGCCCCCCACTAGCGACGAAGAAGCCCTCGGCCTCCTCGAGGCGGAGGGCCTCTTGAAGCGCGACGCTGCCTGCTACCGCACGACGCGACGCTGGCAGGCGGCGATGTCGCGTGCTGCATGGCAGCTGCTCTGTGCTGGCGACGATGGACGCGGCGGCGACCTGCGCGCCCCGATCGCGCTGGCGCTGCTCGAGCTCCGCGGCGAGCTGCCCGACGAGGACACGGCGCGCTTCGTCGAGGTCCTGCTTCCGATCGAAGCGCGCGAGCTCGACCCGCTCCTCCACGAGGACCCGCCCTCGGATCGAAGCGAGCGCGCCGACGCGCTCCACCGGTGATCTCGCTCGGCGAGGGTCGCCGACCGGATCTTCAGTAGCGGTACGGATCGAGGCTCGCCGAATGGCTCGACGGGGTCAGGCGCGTCGCCTCCGCGCGATCTGCCCGCGCGCCGTCTTCGTCGCCGAGCCGCTCGCGGCTGACGGCGCGCGCCAGCCGCGGATAGACGAGGTCGGGGCGACGACGAAGCGCCTCGTCGAAGTCCCGGATCGCATCGGCGTCGCGTCCGAGCGCGGCGAGCGCAGCCCCGCGCGCGAAGTAGGACTCTCCCCGCTGCGGCGCGTCGCGGACCGTCTGGTCTCCGTCTGCGAGCGCGTCCATGGCGCGACCCACCGCGATCCGGGCGAGCGCTCGCCCGTGGTAGAACTGCGTGTTGTCAGGCTGAAGCGCGATCGCGCGATCGAAGTCGGCGAGCGCGCGCGACGGATCGCCGAGCTCAGAGAGCGTGAGGGCGCGCAGGTAGCGAAGGTACGCGCGGTCGTCCAGGGTGATCGCCTGATCGAGATCGCTCTCTGCGCCGCGAAGGTCGGCATGGTCGAAGCGGAACATCGCTCGCACCTCGAAGTAGCGAGCCCTCTCGGGCCGCAGGGCGATCGCACGATCGATGTGCGCCTGCCGCTGCGCATCCGTCGAGCCGTCCTCGTCGCCTTCGAGGAACGCCATCAGCTCGCCGTCGGCTTCGTCCGGGGCGAAGGCCCCGCTGGCGCCGATCGCGCCGATCGCGAGCGCGAGCACGCCGACGCCGAGCAGCCACGCTTCGCGCCGAGGGATCGAACGAGACCGCGTCGAGGCCATCGCGAGTGCTACGACCATCGGCCGCTCGCCTCTTCCCCGGTTCGTCAGATCGCCCGGAAACGAGGCAGCATCGCTCGGGACAGCGGTACTAGGATGCGGACGTGCTCCGGCTGGTCCTGCTCGGTCTCCTCACCTGCGTCGCACCGTCCGTCGCCTGCGCGCAGGCTTCCCCACAGCGGGTCGTCCTCGTGGACGCCGACGCCGAGCTGTTGCGCGCCGTACGAAGCTCGCTCGCTCCCTGGGGCGTCGACATCGTCTCGGTGGACGGCGACGTGCCGCCGGGGTCGATGCCGCTCGCTGCCGAGAGCGGCCGCGCCATCGCGCTCGAGCGGCACGCGGACGCCGTCGTCTGGATCTCCGACGGCAGCTCGGGCGCTGCGCTCTGGGTCTACGACGCGCGCGCCGAGCGGAGCCTCGCTCGCGAGCTCACCGCGGCGCCGCCGTTCGACCCGCCGACCGCAGCGGCTGTCGCCCTGACGCTCAAGACCCTGTTGCTCCACAGCACGGTCGCGCCTGTCCGGGAGCGAGCTGCCCCGCCTGCGCCGCCGCCGGCGCGCATCGTCCACGTCGAGCTCGGCGGCGGGCTCGTCGCGTTCGCCACCTCGCCCGCGGACGCCGAGCCGCGCGTCTCGCTGGCCGCATCGGTCTGGCCGACCGAGCTCTCGGGGATCCTCGGCTTCTCGCTCGGCGC
Organism: Polyangiales bacterium; assembly: GCA_038252025.1. Classification (GTDB taxonomy): domain Bacteria; phylum Myxococcota_A; class Polyangia; order Polyangiales; family Sandaracinaceae; genus JBBSAT01. The sequence goes on from JBBSAT010000148.1 coordinate 12,228, forward strand.
ACGCACGGGGCCGGGCGTCGCGTTCCAGACCGCGGACGCCAGCGGGCGCTGGACGAGCACGCTCGTCACCGTCGGCGTCCGCGCGCGCCTCGTCCTCGGCATGTTCGACATCGGCGCGGGCATCGAGGCAGGGCTCGCGATCACGACCCTCGAAGCGGAGCTCGCGGCGTCTCGCCAGGCCCATGTGCTTCGTGCCGCCTTCGGGGGCGCGGGCTGGGGCGAGCTCGGGGTGAGGCCGGATCCGGCTCTCCGCCTCGTTCTGCGCGTGGGGGCCACGTTCCTCGCTCCGATCGAGCGGTACGTCGAGCGGGGCGCCCTGGTCCTCGACGTCTCTCCCGCGGCCATGCTGGCCGAGCTGCTGATCTCGCTCGCTTTCTCATGACCGGGGTAACCTTCACGCGTTCGCCCAGCACAGTGGCCGAAGAGGTCCCGTGACGACGCGTGGTCCCGTCAGCCCGAGAGCGAGTGTGGAGGTCGAGGATCGGCGGCGAGCCGATCACGCGCTCGCGCGGCGCTGCGTCGACGGAGAGCGCGAGGCCCAGCGAGCGCTCTTCTCCGCCCACAAGGAGCGCGTCCACGTCATCTTCTTTCGAATCCTCGGCAGCAACCAGGAGATGGAAGACCTCGTTCAGGACGCGTTCTTCGAGATCTTCCGGTCGCTCGGCGCGTATCGCGGCGATGCACAGCTCGGGACGTGGATCGACCGCATCACGACGCGCGTCGCGTACCGTCACCTCTCTCAGAAGAGGCCCGCGCGCGTCCAGCTCGAGCTCGTGCGTCCCATCGACGACTCCTCGGCACCAGACGCGCGCGTCGCCGCTCGCGACGCTGCGCGACGCCTCTACGCGATCCTCGACACGCTCGAGGCCGGTCAGCGGATCGCGTTCACCCTCCACGTCATCGACGGTCGGCCCATGCGCGAGGTCGCTTCGGTGACGGGCGCGAGCGTCGTGGCCACCAAGGTCCGGGTCTGGCGCGCGCGTCGCGCCCTCGAGGCGAAGGCGAGCACCGATCCCCACCTCGTCGACCTCCTCTCGGGAGGACCGCGATGAACGGCCCGTCGAAGCTCCCCATCGAACCGCTCTCCGACAAGCGCTGGGAGGCCATCGAGCGCGGTGTGCTCGATCGCCTCGACTCGCCCGCGGAGCGAACCGAGCCGGCTCACCTGCGTCTTCGCACCCCCACGAGGGTCGTCGGGGCCCTGGCGCTGGCCGCAGCCGCGTGGCTCGCCTTCGCGCTGCGGCCCTCGGACGCGCCCTTGCCGCTCGCGAGCACGCGGGTCGCCACGGATCTCGCGAGCGTAGAGACGAGCCTCGGCGAGATCGGCGTGACCCTCGCCGCCAGCTCCGAGCTGACCGCGATCGGGTCGGACGCGGAGGGTTGGCTCGTGGTGCTCGAGCACGGGAGCGCGACCTTCGAGGTGCCGCCTCGTCACGAGCGTCCCGCGCTCGTCGTCCAGGCGGGCGGCACGCGCGTCGAGGTCATCGGCACTCGCTTCACCGTGACGCGCGCCGATGAAGTGAGCGTCACCGTCGACCATGGCCGCGTGCGCGTGATCGATGGCGCGAACGAGTCGTTCGTCGGCGCAGGCGAGCGTTGGCCGACGGAGGTGGCGCCTGCGCCTCGGGAAGAGATCGCTCCGCCAGAGCCGAGCGTGGAGCCCGTGAGCAGCGCCTCGGCAGGCGCGCGTGAGCGCTTCGAGCGCGCTGCCTCGCTCGAGGTGGGCCGGCCCAACCAGGCGCTCGCGCTCTACGAAGCGCTCGAGTCGGACGGTGGGCCGTGGGGGGCCAACGCGCTCTTCGCGCGAGGGCGGCTCGCGCTCGATCTCGGTCGGCGCGTGGAGGCGGACGCTGCGCTCGAGCGCTACCTCGAGCGCTACCCCGCCGGTCCGAACGCGGAAGATGCGCGCGCGCTGCTCTCTGGGCCCCGGTGAGGCGCGCGGAGCCGGGTCGAGACAGGCGCGCTCGCGGAGCCGATCAGCTGATGGCGCTCGCCTCGCTGCTCGTCGTCCTCGCCGGCTGTCGCGTGACGATCGAGCTCGACCCCGAGACCAGCCTCGGCGCGTGCCACCCCGTGGGCTCGGTCTGCGCGATGCCGACCGAGTGCTGCACGGCCGCCTGCGACGGGGGCTTCTGCGTCGCGCTCGACGGCTGTCTCCCCGCCGGCGAGTCATGCGCGGCGGGCGCCGACTGCTGTTCGCACGTCTGCGCGAGCGATGGAGAGGGTCGCGTCCTCTGCCAGCAGCTCGGCGGCTGCCGCGTCGCGGGTGAGCTCTGCGCCGAGGACCGAGAGTGTTGCGGCGGCGCGACGTGCGCCGCCATCGACTCGGCCACCGGCATCGGTCGCTGCGCGCTCGGCGCCGTCTGCGGCGGCGCGGGCGAGGTCTGCCGCGCGAGCGGGGACCCAGCGGCGATGCGCGAGTGCTGCGCGGGACTGGGGCCTCGGATCCAGTGTCGCGCGGGCGACGTCCGCGGCGTCGATCGCTGCCTCGTCGCCAGCGGCGAGTGCGCGCCCGAGGGCGAATCCTGCGCGGCTCCGAGCGACTGCTGCGCCGGTCGCTGCGTACCGGACGCTCTCGGCGTGCTCGCATGCCGCGTAGCGTGCTCCTCGGGGGCGGGCCGGTGCACGAGCGACGCCGACTGTTGCTCGGGCGCCTGCGGGCTCGGTGCGCATTGCGAATCGACTCCGCGTACGTGCAGCGCGCTCGCCGAGGCGTGTCAGGACAGCGCCGAGTGCTGCTCGGGCCTGTGTGAAGACGACGTCTGCGGCTCGCCCCTGTTCTGATCGAGACGGCGCTCGCGGTCAGCGAGCCGACCCGTCGAACCGCGCACCCCAAAAAGAAACGGCGGCCGCCGAAGCGACCGCCGTTCGTGAGCCCGCGCGAGATTCGCGAGCGCTCTCGTCGTGATCAGATACCGGACTCGCGCGTCTGCCAGTTGCACGTCGGGACGCCGCTGAACGCCGTCGGCTTGACCGAGAGCATGCCCGACGTCGGGCAGACGACGGTGACCGACGGGCAGAGCCCCATCGTGTCGTCGTTCGAGCCGAGCTCCACGCCCGTGCCACGGTTGCACTCGAGCGCCGGCGTCGTCGCGCCGTCACAGACGGTGAGGATGGGGTCGCCCGAGCAGCTGCCGAGGCCGTTGGCGCCGCAGGCCACCGTGACGTTCATACCGGACGTGCACGAGACGATCTCGGCGCCGCGACCCGACGTCCCGGTCTCACCCGCGCAGCCGACGGCGAGCGTGACACCGACGAGACAGACGACCTTCCAAGCATTCTTCATGATCCAACCCTTTGTTTTCATTGCGTTATGGTGTGCGGGGCGGACCCCCCCCAGACCGATCCGACCGGACGCCAGGAGCGCGAAGCCGGTCCGGCTGGCCCTTTTACGCGCCCCGCGGCGTTCGATCCCCTTTTTTCGACCGGGCCAGGACGAAAAGGACGAGTAACCTCACCGGACGCTTTCTCCACAGTGCCCAGACCCTCAGGAGGTCTCGTGGTCAGAAGCGCGCGTTTGGTGGCAGTCTCCCTGGCGATCTCGGCGATCGCGGGCTGCAGCAGTCCCCCGGCCACGACGAGCTGCACCGTCGGCAGCAGCGCCGGCTGCGCGGCGGGTCAGACCTGCGAGCAGGTCGAGGGGAGCGCGGACGGAGCCTGCTACGCGCCCGTCACGGTGGATGGTCGCGTGTTCGACCTCGCGACGACCGACGGCATCGAGGGCGCCCGGGTCCTCGCGATCGACGCCAATGGCGCCGCGATCTCGACGGTCGTCGTCTCCGGGATCGATGGCGCCTACTCGCTTCCCGTGGCCGCCGCGCGCGACGCGTCCGGTGCGCCCGTTTCTCGTGCGATCACACTGCGGGTCGATGCCGCTGGCTACCAGACCTTCCCCACGGCGCCGCGCACCGCGCTGCCGATCGATCTCGGCGCGGCTGCCGATGTAGATGGTGCGCTCGTCGTCCGAAACGCGGCGACCGACGTGGGGCTCCTCGAGAACGGCGTCGTCGGCGCCGCGCGGATCGAAGGACGAGTCGACGCGCTCGAGCCGGGCGGCGTGCTCGTCGTCGCCGAGCAAGGGGGCGCGGCCGTCGCGACGGCAGTCTCGGACGTCGACGGCAACTTCGTCGTGCTCGACGTGCCGAACGGCGCGACTCACCTCACGGGCTACCGTGCGGGGCTCCGCATCACCCCGGTCGATCTCACCGTCGCGGCGCCGGCCAGCACCGGCGTCGTGCTCACCGGCGCGACGGACGGCCTCGCGACCGTCACCGGCTCGGTGAACATCGTCGACGGCGGCGGCGCTTCGAGCACGAGCGTGATCCTCGTCGTGGAGTCGACCTTCGTCGAGAACAGCGCGCGAGGCGAAGCGCCCGCGGGCCTCCGCGCCGCGCCAGTGAGCGGCGCGTTCACCATCGAGGGCGTGCCGCCGGGTCGCTACGTGGTGCTCGCGGCCTTCGAGAACGACCGGCTCGTGCGCGACCCGGACACCAGCATCGGCGGGACGACGATCGTCCACATCGAGGTCATGCCGGGCCAGACCCAGGTGGATCTCCCGGAGTCGTTCAAGGTGACGGGAGCGCTCGAGGTCGTCTCACCCGGCGCGAGCACGATCGAGATCGTGAGCGACGCTGCGCCCACGTTCGTCTGGGTCGACGACTCTTCCGAGGATGGGTACGAGCTCGTCGTGTACGACGCCTTCGGTACGCTCGTTCACTCGGCCGACGTTCCGCGAGTGACTGGCTCGGCCCACGTCTCGTACACGTGGACCGATGCGTCGCTCGAGCCCGGGATGGTCTATCAGTTCCGCGCGACGAGCTTCCACGACCGCACCGGGCGCGTCTACATCAGCCGCACCGAAGATCTGCTCGGCGTCTTTCAGTTCGAGCCCTGATCGAGCCGGCGTGCGCTCGGCCTCCGTCGACCCTCCTTCCCTGATTCCTTCGGAGAACACCCCATGTCGATCCGTCTCTTCTCGTCGCTCTCCACCCTGGCCCTCGCGGGCGCGCTCGCTACGGGATGCTCGTGCGCCGAGCCGGAGGGCACCGCGGACGCGGGGATTGGCCCCGAGCTCGACGGAGCCGCGACCGATGGGCCGATCGCCATCCCCGACGCGGTCTATCCGGACGGGGCGCGCGCAGACATCGGCCTCAACGACGACACGGGCGTGCCCGGCGTCGACGCGAACGTCGACGGCGGCCCCACGGCCTGCGTGCCCGCACAGTGCTCCGGCCACAGCTACCTCTGTGGAAACTGCCTCGACGACGACGGCGACGGACGCATCGACTCGGCCGACGACGGCTGCCTCGGCCCCTGCGACGACAGCGAGGACATCTACGACCTCGCGATCCCCGGCGGCGACACGGCCACCTGCATGATCGACTGCTACTACGACTCCGATCAGGGCTCGGGCAACGACGGCTGCGAGTACGACAGCCGTTGCGACCCGCTCAGCTCGGGCACCGATCCCAACCACGGCGGTCGCTGCGGCGCCGATCCGACAGGCGGCGGCGTGCGCTGTCCGCCGACGCAGACGGCCATGTGCCACGACATCTGTGGACCGCTCACGCCGAACGGATGCGATTGCTTCGGTTGCTGCGAGATCACGCCTGGCAGCGGCGACTACGTCTTCCTCGGCTCGATCCCCGATCCCGGCCACGGCGCCTGCGCGCCCGAGACGCTCGCCGATCCCGCATCGTGCAGGCCGTGCACGCCCGTCGCCGACTGCCTGAACAGGTGCGGCCGGTGTGAGCTCTGCTTCGGCCGCGACACGCTCCCGGCAGACTGCCTCGGCGTCGACGGCGGTGTGCCCCCGGTCGATGCCGGGCCGCCGGTCGATGCGGCGTATCCCGATGGCGGTCGCCCCGATGCTGCGCCGAGCGATGCCGGGATGCCTTCCCTCCGCTGCGATCCGGGCGTCCAGCCGTGCGGGCTCCCGACGGATCCGACGTGCCCCGCGGGCGACTTCTGCCTGAGCGGCTGTTGCGGCTTCTTCGGCTGAGCGCGCGCTGGACGTCAGGCGGCACGCGGGTCCAGTCTCCCTCGAGGAGGCTGGATGCGAGCGATCACTCTAGGAGTGGCGATCTGCGTGGCGCTCGCCTCCTCATTCGTTGGTCGACCGGTCCCCGAGACGATGGTGGCGTGCGGCGAGGTCGGTCTC
>JBBSAT010000149.1:0-18290 GCA_038252025.1 Polyangiales bacterium
ACCGTCGCCGGTTTTCCATCGCCCTGGGTGATGGATCCGAGCATCGCGAGCGGCGGTCTCGCGCTCTCGGTGCCCATCCACTATCAACGGAGCGCGCGCCTCGAGATCACCGTCGCGGAGGGGAGCTGGGCCTACTACCAGATCGACGGGCGCACCCTGCCGTCGTTCGCGGTCGTGCCTGCGTTCACCGTCACGCCGCGGCCCGAGCACCTCGCGGCGCTGAGCGCGGCGCGCACTCTCTGGGTGGATCACGCGCATCCGGGCGAGGATCGGATCGTGGACCCGAGCCTCCTCGCCGATGGCGCCTCGATCGACGTCGACGTCGTCGGCCCCGCCGCGATCACGACGCTCGAGATCACCGCCGATCCGTCGGTGCGCGCGCAGCTCCACGTGAGCATCGACGTCGACGGCGAGACCGCGGTCGATGCGCCGCTCGCCTGGCTCACGGGCAGCTCGTTCCCCGCCGGCTCGTACTCCGCGGGGCTCACGGCCTCGACGCCGATGACGGCCACGCTCTACGCGCCGCTGCCCATCCGCACGAGCGCGCGCGTCACGATCTCGAACGAGTCCGGCGCCGCTGCGCGCGTCGGCGTCCGCACGCGCGTCTGGGACGGCGCCATCCCGAGCGACGTCGGCCACTTCCGCGCCGAGTGCGCCTCGGCGACAGTGCACGCGCCGATGGAGTTCATGGATCCAGAGACGACGGCCGAGTACCCGAACGTCGTCCTCGGCGAGAGCCTCCGCGGCCCCGGTCAGTACGCCGGGCTCACGACGTTCCAGTCCGCGCCGAACCCCTGGTGGATCGCGCTCGAGCCCGACCACGAGGTCGCGATCGATGGCGTCTACGACATCCTCGGCACCGGCACGGAGGACTACTTCGCCGGCGCGTTCTACTTCATGAATGGCCCCTACGCGTCGGTCACGAGCGGCGCCAGCGGGTGGGACCGGGACATCGTGCCGGCCGAGACGCACCTCTACCGGCACCACCTCGTCGACACCTGGCCCTTCGAGCACGACCTCCGGTTCGAGCTCGAGAGCTACGTCGACGGCACGCGCTACGACACCTGCATCTTCACCTATCTCTTCGGCCCGGGGATCTAGTTGAGCGCGCCTCGGATGTCGGGATCGGAAGAGAAGTGGCGGCGCGCGATCCCCTTCGTCGGCGCCGCGCTCGTGGTCGCGCTCGTCTTCGGCGTCGCGGCGTACGTCGATCGCTTCGCGCGCCACGGGTACACCGTGTCCTGGTACGCCGACCGTGCCGGCGAGCGCTTCGAGACGGCGCGGACGACCGAGCACCGCGTCACGATCCCGAACGACCACCGGCCGATGAGCCGCTACGTCGAGAACTGGGACTTCGAAGCGCTCGGGATCCCGGCGGAGCTGCCGCCGATCGATGCTGTCTTCCGCGCGGTCGTCGAGGTGCCTCCCTCGGGGCGCAACCTGCACGCGCTCGCGACGGGCGAGACGCAGATCGTCGTCGACGGCTTCCCCGTCACCGTGGACACGCACGTGCCGGGGGGCTTCCACCGCGTGGAGGTGACCTGGCGGGCGAACATCGACGCGGTGACCTACTTCCAGCTCGAGTGGGGCCCGTCGTCGGTCGGCTCCGAGCGCGTGCCGACCTCCGCCATCTGGCCGGTGGACGGGGACTTCCCGCCGCTCCGCAAGTTCCTCTGGCTCGCGGCCGTGGTCGTAGCCGCTGCGCTCGGGCTCGCGGCGTTCCAGATCCTGCGCGCGGAGGGCGAGGCGCGGCTCCCGCTCATCCACGTGACGCTCGTCGCCGTGCTCGTCGTGGTCGGCGTCGGCTTCCGCATGATCGACTACGACGTGATGCCCGACTGGCGGGACAACAGCGACGAGCAGCTCGCCGCGTGGAACGGGTTCTCGCTGCTCCAGGATGGCCAGCCGCGTAGCTGGACGCTCTGGCCTGCCGAGTACGGCGGGCTCGTGAACATGGAGGTCGTCCAGTACTTCGGGCGCACGTTCCACGTCATCTCGCCCTACTTCGAGCACCCGCCGCTGCTCCACCTGCTGGTCGGCGCGGCCTCTCACCTCGGCGGTGCGCGCGAGTACCGCGAGACGCGCGTCGGCGACATCCGGATCATCCCGATCGCGCTCGCGGGGGTGAACCTCCTGTTGATGATGCTGATCGGCTTTCGCCTCGAGCGGCGGCGGATCGATCAGGGCGGCATCGGTCCGTACTTCGCGGCGCTGCTCTACGGCGTGCTCCCTTGGATCGTGATCCAGACGCGCGTCGTGAAGGAGGAGGTGCTCCTCACCACGCTCTCGCTCGGGTGCATCTGGTTCTTCCTGCGCTTCAGAGAGAGCCGGGCGACGCGGGATCTCGTGCTCGCGTCGGTGCTCGCGGGGCTCGCGACGCTGACGAAGGTCCCGGGGTTCGTCTACGTGCTCGCGCTCGGGGTCCTCGTGCTGCGCGAGGCGGGGCCGCGGAAGCTCGGGCTCTCGCTCGCCATCGCGATCCCGATCTCGATGCTCCTGTTCGTCTACGGCGCGGCATACGACTGGCCGCTGTTCACGCTGACGCAGCGCATCCAGAGCCAGCGCCAGGTCCACTTCAACATCTTCCTGCGTTTTTTCGACGACGGGATGATCAACCACAACCTCGTGGGTCGAGGCTGGCTGCTCTTCCTCTGGCTCGGGACGATGGCGTCTCTCCATCGTCGGCCGATGCGCGACGCGGCCGTCATCGGCGTGCCGCTCGTCGCGTACGTGGCGAGCATCGCGCTCGGCAGCGGGACGTGGACCTACGGCTGGTACGTCACGCCGCTGCTCCCCTGGCTCTGTCTCGGGGGTGGCTTCTTCCTCGCCGATCTCTGGGCGAAGCCGGACATGGTGCGCGGCTCGATCTTCGTGTTCGTGCTGCTCTTCTACACGCTGAACTTCGCGGTCTCGCCCGACTACATGCTCGCCTGGTCCTTCCACTGGGAGGTCCGCGCGCTGGTGATGACGGTGGTGACGGTGAGCGTGGGCCCGTTCGCGCTGGCGACGGCGCTACCTGGGCAGAGCTCGGCTCGGCTCGCGCGCGTCGCGCTCATCCTCGGCCTCGCGGTCATCGTGTTCGTGAGCGCCGTGTTCGTGCTGCGCTACGACGAGTACTCGACGGTCTTCCACGACTTCGACCGCAACCGGATGTTCGACCGCTAGCAGTGGGCTCGGGCCCGCGCGCCGACAGTCAGCCCGTCTTGGCGCGAGCATCGCTTCCCCAGCGAGGCTTCAGCTCGAGGAACCAGCGCTCGAAGAGGTGGTACGAGACCCAGGCCACGGCGACCGCGGCGGCGCTGCGCACGCAGACGGCCAGCAGGATGTCCGCGGTGGTGTGCGCCTCGTGGGCCGAGAGCCCCCAGGCCGGCACGCCTCGCCGCGCGATCTCGTCGATCGCGAGGTGGAACACGTAGATCCCGTAGCTGTAGCGTCCGAGCGTGCGGAGCCATCCCGCGCTGAGCGCGCGGCCGAGGAAGCTGCGCCTCTCGGCGGAGATCGCGAGCGTGATGAGCGCGACGAAGAGCGCGCCCGTCAGCGTGCCGATGAACGCCTGCGCCCACCACTCGCGGATGCCCCAGTCGATGGTCCCCGTCCGCGCGACCTGCACACCGAAGATCACCGCGGCGATGCCGCCGAGCCCGAGGATGAGCCTTCGATACGGCGCGAGCCCACGCTCTCCGTGCCCGAGGACCGAGAGCGCGGCGCCGGCCGTCAGCAGATCGAGCCGCGCCGGCGTGAGCACGTAGCCCGGGATCGGCGCGAGCGGCACGTCGTTCAGGTACACGCGTAACGCCGCGGCTCCGATCCAGGTCAGCACGCAGACCACGATGAGCGCGCGGGGCGCGAGCCATCGGATGATGAACGGCCACACCAGGTAGAAGTGCTCTTCGATCGCCAGCGACCAGAAGTGCGTGACGACGCGCGGCTCCCAGTGATGGAGGGCGATGTCGACGTTCGATAGATAGAGCCCGTACCACCAGAAGCTCTCCGGGCCCGGCACGGGGAGGGCCGGCGAGACCAGCGGCAGGCCGAAGAAGAAGAGGCAGAGCGCGCCGTAGTAGAGCGGGAAGATTCGCAGGATGCGGCGCGAGTAGAACGAGGCGAAGTAGCGCCGACTGTTCTTCGACTCGAGCAGGATGCTCGTGATCAGGAAGCCCGAGAGCACGAAGAAGAGGTCGACGCCCATCCATCCGGCGTCGAAGATCCCGAAGAGCACGTGCGTGAACGCGTCGTGCGCCGGGGGATGCGCCTGCGTGAAGTGATGGAGCATCACGAGCAGGATCGCGATGCCGCGCAGCCCATCGAGCGTCGCGATCTGCGTGCCCCGGACGCGCAGCGGAGCGTTCACGTTCACGGCCGCGTGGATAGCACAGGACGCTTTCCGCGTGCTCCCCGGGCGGTCCGGGTCTCAGCGAGGGGCGCTCGCAGCGCTCGAGGTCCGACCCATGACCCGGCCGAGCCGGGACGGTGGCCAGCGTCGCTCGCGATCAGGATGGCAGGGCGCATGTGGGTGACCCCTCGTGCACAGCATCGCGATGCTGTGTCCCCCGACGCGGCTTCTGGCCACCCTCAGCGAGGTGCGCAGTCGTCGTGATAGAGGACGACGCGCGGCCCGATGCGCGAGCCATCGGCGCTCGTCCACCACGGACGACTGAAGCCCCAGAGCGGCGCGTAGAAATGGTCCTGGTCGTCCCACATCGCGTCGCACGCGATGCCCTCGGGCTCCCAGCGCTGGACCTCCGTGTAGCAGTCCGGAGGGTCCTGCGCGGTGAAGCGCGCGCCTGGACGGCCGCACGGCAGATACGGATCCGTCACCAGCATCCACTCGCTGTCGCGCCGCGCCGACGGGTGGTGCGGTCCGAACATCGTCGCGTCTCCGAGCACGGGCCAGGTCGCGGGGAGGGGGCTCACGTCCGCGACCGGATCCGTCTGCGCGTTGCCCCAGCGAACCACCCACGGCGCGAACCCCCGCGGCAGGATCGCCGAGCAAGCTTCGGCGGTGCGCGGGGCGACGGCGTGCACGCGCGCGTACCCGCCCTGGACGTCCACCGGCGCGTCTCCCACGTGCGCGTGCACGTACGCGAGCGCTCGCTCGCGCGTCTCGGGCGTGTGCATCGCGGAGACCATCTCGATGGATCGGAGCGTCGGCTCGAGCGTGAAGAGCCCGACCGCGGCCAGGAGCGCGAGCTGCTGGTGTCGTGCGGTCTGCTCGGCGGAGAAGGATCGCGGGCGGCGCGCTCGCCATCGATCGACGAGCTCGCGCGTGCCGAGGACGAGCGCGAGCGCGGCGGCCACGCACAAGGTCGGATGGATCGGCAGCGCGTAGCGCGCGAAGTACATCGTGGTCCGGCCGGCGACGACCACGTGGAAGAAGACGCTCCAGAAGCCGATGAGGAACGTCGGCGTCCCGCCGCGTCGCGCCCACGGGCCGAGGCACATGAGGGTCCCGCCGAACGCGAGCAGGGTCGCGGGCCAGCCGAGCGCGAACGGGATCGAGACCCGCAGGTGGCGTGTGAGGCCGAGCTCGATCGGCGCTTCGGTGAAGAGGGTGTACGCCCGCGGCATGTTCGGGTCGTAACGCATCGTCTGGCTCGCGATGCCGTCGAGGAACGGCTGAGGGTCCGAGCGAAACGACGGGTTTGTCAGGAGGAAGGCCGCGATCGCACCGCCGACTCCGAGCAGGAGCGCCGAGAAGTTCGACGGGCTCGGCCCGTCACGACGGAAGCGCATGACGAGCGCGACGACGGGGATGACGGCGAAGGTGAGCCCGGTCCACTTCGTACCGATGGCGAGCCCGAGCGCGAGGCCGCAGGACAGGAAGTCGACGAGGCGTCCTCGGTCCATCCCGCGCGCGATGGCGAGCATCATCCACGTGAAGAGGAACATCAGCGGCTGATCGGAGACCGCGAAGTGCGCGTCGCGCACGGAGTTCACGTCGACGGCGAACAGGAGACCGGCGACGAGCGAGATCGCGCGACGGTCGGCCGGGCCGAGCGAACGAGGCCCCACGCGGCGCGCGAGGCGCATCACCAGCACGATCGTGCCGACCGAGAGCAGCGCGGAGACGACCCGCATCGGGACGAGCACGCGGGCCAGTGCCATCGCGAGGGCGCACGCCATGTGGACGTCGATCCCGTAGGTGGCCGACCAGATCGAGCGAAGCGCCGCTTGGACCAGGTGATGGGCCCGGAACCAGGCCTCGGGCCACCCCGTCGCCGCGCTCCTCGGATCGTCGCTCGCGAACAGGCGCAGCGCGACGTTCGCGAAGATCTCCTCGTCCGGACGTCCCCACGGCGTGCTGGGGGAGAAGCCGATCCCGACGAGCCTGAGCGCCGTCCCGAAGAGCACGATCGCGAGCTCCGGCGCGTGGCGAAGGCGGCGTCTCCCGGGAGGAGGCGTGGCGTCTGACGTCGGCAAGGCAGCGCATCCTATCCGCACCACAGGCGGGAGGCCGACATCCAAGTGATCACGAGGGACGCCCCGGGCCCGGGCTGCTAGAACGCCGGCTCTTCGAACGCCCACCAGAGGAGCCCGTCATGGAGCCCACGCTCGCCCAGGTCGATCCCGAGATCAGCGCACTCGTCCACAACGAGGAGGTGCGGCAGCGCGAGAACATCCGGCTCATCGCCAGCGAGAACTACGCGTCCCGCGCGGTCATCGAGGCGGGCTCGAGCGTGCTCAACAACAAGTACTCCGAGGGCTACCCCGGCAAGCGCTACTACCAGGGCCAGCACAACATCGACGCGATCGAGACGATGGCCGTCGTCCGCCTCAAGCACCTCTTCGGCGTCGACCACGTGAACGTCCAGCCCTACTCGGGCTCGCCCGCGAACCTCGCGGTCCACTTCGCGTTCCTGCAGCCGGGCGATGCGACGGTCGGCCTCGGCCTTCCCGCGGGCGGACACCTCACGCACGGCTGGAAGGTCTCGATCACCGGGAGCTACTTCAAGCCCTTTCAGTACGGCGTCCGGCAGAGCGATCACCGCATCGACATCGATCAGGTCCGCGCGCTCGTGAAGGAGCACAAGCCCAAGCTCATCTGGTGCGGCACCACGGCGTATCCGCGTCACATCGACTACGCGGCGTTCGCGGAGATCGCGCGCGAGGCCGGAGCCGTGCTCGCGGCCGACATCGCGCACGTGTCGGGCCTCATCGCCGGCAAGGCGCACCCGAGCCCGGTCGGGCTCGCGCAAGTCATCACGAGCACCACGCACAAGACGCTGCGCGGTCCGCGCGGCGGCATGATCATGTGCGACGCGGCGTACGCGAAGGCGATCGACAAGGCCGTCTTCCCGGGCCTGCAGGGCGGGCCGCACAACAGCACCATCGCGGCGCTGGCCGTGGCCGCGAAGGAGGCGCTCGATCCGACGTTCGCGACGTACGCGGCCAACGTGGTCTCGAACGCGAAGGCGCTCGCCGAGGGCATGCTCTCGCGCGGCATGTCGCTCGTCACGGGCGGCACCGACACGCACCTCATCCTGGCGGACCTCACGAACAAGAACGTGTCCGGCAAGGACGCGGCCGTCGCGCTCGAGCACGCGGGCCTCGTGACGAACTACAACTCGGTTCCGTTCGACACGCGCAAGCCGTTCGACCCGAGCGGCATCCGCATCGGCACGCCGGCGATCACGAGCCGCGGCATGGGCGCGAGCGAGATGAAGAAGATCGCCACGTGGATCGCCGATGTCGTGGAGGCGCCGGCGGACGAGAAGGTGATCGCCCGCGTGAAGGGCGAGGTCACCGAGTGCTGTCAGAGCTTCCCGGCGCCGGGGCTCTGAGGGAGGGAGCATGCCTTCGCGAGCTGCTCGCACGAACGCCGATGCAAGCCAGACAAGCTCCCTCTCCCACGATCGGGGGAGAGGGCGGGGGGAGAGGGATTGCGAAGCGAGAGAAGCGAGAGACCCATCCAGTTGCGCCGAGGAAGAGCCCCTCACCCCCGCCCTCTCCCCGCTCTGCGGGGCGAGGGAGCATGTCTTCGTGAGCTGCTCGCACGAACGCCGACGCAAGCCGGATTGCGAAGCGAGAGAAGCGAGAGACCCATCCAGTTGCGCCGAGGAAGAGCCGCTCTCCCCGCTCTGCGGGGCGAGGGAGCAAGAGGGAGCGAGCGGGCTCAGCTCGCTGCGCCGCGAAGGCCCACGTCGCCGTCCAGGATGACGTGCACCGGGATGGTCTCGAGCACCGAGCGCATGCGGCCCTTCGCGACGAACGCGGACAGGAACCCCTCGCGTAGGCGCGGCAGGATCTTCTTCGCGATCCCGCCCGCCACGAAGAGCCCGCCGTGCGGCAGGGTCTTCAGCGCGAGGTTCCCGGCCTCGGCGCCGTAGAGCCGGACCAAGCGATCGACGGCGATCCGGCACGCCGGGTCGCTTCCGTCCGTGCCGGTGCGACCGATGACGGCCGCGTCGTCCTCGGTCGCCATCGCGGCGTGCGTCGCAGCCGTGGCGTGCGCGCGGTCCGTCGCCTCGAGCCACTCGAGGATCGTCACGAGGCCCATCCCCGAGACGAGGCGCTCGACCGAGACGTGACCGCCCGCGAGCTTCTTCCGCGTGAACGCGAGCAGGCTTGCGTCTTCCTCGTCGTTCGGCGCGAAGCTCGCGTGCCCGCCCTCGGTCGCGAGGACGCGGTCGCCCACCAAGAGCGCCTCGCCGAGGCCCGTCCCCGCCCCGAGGATCGCGACGGGCCCGTGCTCGTCGTGCTCTCCGTCCTGGAGCGTCGCCCGGAGCTCGCGCGGAACCAGCCGCACGCCGCGCGCGACCGCCTCGAAGTCGTTCATCACGCGCGTCGCCACGCCCAGCGCCGAAGAGAGTACCGCCCCGTCGACGACCCACGGGAGGTTGGTCACGTGCGCGACGTTGTCCTTCACGGGACCTGCGATCGCGATCGACGCGAGCTCGATCGCGACCGGAACGCGCGCGCGGTAGGCGAGGGCGGCGGCCTCGAGCGAGGGCTGGCTCGCGCTCGGCACCGTGTGCTCGTCCGAGAGCGACACGCTTCCCCGGCCGAGCGTCGCGATCGCGAAGCGCGCGTTGGTCCCACCGACGTCGGCGACGAGGATCCGCTTCATGAGCTCTGCCTCATCGAGGGGTCAGCCTGGCGATGGCCACGCGCGCCTCGTCGCTGCTCGGCTCGAGCACCAGCACGCGCTGGAACGCGACCAGCGCCTCCGCGTCGCGCCCGGCGTGACCGAGCACGCGCGCGCGAAGGAGGTTCACCACGAAGAGATCAGGCGTCAGCGCGAGCGCGCGGTCGAGATCCACGAGCGCGTAGCTCGTCGTCTCGCGCGCGTCCGGCGCCGTGCAGTGGCGCGCCCAGCCGAGATAGGCGACGAACTCGCCCTCCTGCGGACAGAGCCCCGCGGCCAGCTCGAACGCGGAGAGCGCCTCGCCCCAGCGCTCGCGCTCGAGCGCTCGGTTGCCCCGGCGGAAGTGACGCTCCGCCTCGAAGAGGCGATCGACCTCGGCGTCGAGCAGCGGCGGCGCGACCGGGATCGACGAGCTGCTCGGAAGAGCGGTCGGCAGCATGGAGGAGGAGACGATCGAAGGGGTCGGGGCGGAGGCCGGCGCGGCGGACACGACGGGCTCCGGCGTCGGCGCGACCACCTGCGGCGGCATCGGCGAGATCGGCATCCGCTCGACGCGCGCTGGCTCTGCTTCGGCCGAGGTCGCCTGCGGTGCAGCGGCCCCTCGCGCCGCCTCCCCCGCGCGCACCGGCGTCGTCGGATCCTCCCACGACGCGTCCGGCTGCACGCTCGCAGGACGAAGCCCGGTCGCCGCCTCGAGCACCACGCGCGCCTGCTTCGCCGTGGGCGGTGCCTCGAGGAGCCCGGGCGGCATCACGGGCACCGGGATCGGGCTCGAGCCCGGCGGTGCGCTCGCCGCCGGTGTCCACGCGGCGCCGACGCCGGCTCCGCCCATCGCGCTCTTCGACGGCAACCGCCCCGACGAAGGAGCCCTGGGCGGCTCCGAGAGCCGCTTTCGCGGCGACTCCTCGAGCCGCACCGCACCGAGACACTCCATCGCATACACGAGCTGCGCGACGGCGCCCGGCTTGGTGCCCATCGCGAGCAGGAGCCGCAGCGTCGCGCTGCCGTCGACGCGCGCGAGGATCGCCTTCAGCTCGACCGGGAGCCGCACCCGTACGAAGCGCGCGAGCTTCTGCGGATCGGGGACGACGTAGCGATCGAGCATCGGCGTCAGCAGATCGAGGAGGCGCGTCGCCGGCATCGCGGCGCAGATGCCCTCGTAGACCATCTCGGGCAGCGCGAGCTCGATCCCGACCGCTTCCTTCGGCGGCTCCGTGCTCATCAGCCGGAAGTGCCCGCGTCGCCAGCCGAAGAGATCGAAGAGCTTCTCCCTCTCCTGCTCGGCGAGCGTCTCGGAGACCTCGAGCGGCGAGAGCGCGCCCATGTCGATCAGGATCTCGCCTTGGAGGCCATGACCGAGCTGCATCCTGCGCACCGACTCGTCCAGCGTGGCGGCGCCGATACGCTTCTTGCGGAGCAAGAGCTGACCGAGACACTCGTCGACGAGGTTCGAGCGCACGTGCACGGGCACGCCCGCGCGGAAGTAGACGATCTTCGTCGGCGAGTCGCCGTTCACCGTCTCGCGCGGCTCGTCCTGCGCCGTGCAGATGAGGCCCCCGACCACGCGCGCTTCGGCCAGGCGCGCGAGCAGCGTCGGGAACGCCGTGCTCTCGAAGCGACCCTCGACGATGTCGGCCGCGGGCGAGCTCGTCTGCGCGGCGTCGCGCACGCCCTGACCCTCGGCGAGCGCTGCCGGATCGATGTCCGTCGGCGGCCGATCGTCGGTGCGACGCTTCGCGACACGTGTTCCCCCGTCGTGGGTCTCGACCGGGGGCCGAGCGAGGGGAGGCATGTTCGGGAGCGGCGTCTCCTTCGTGAGCACGTCCGCCTGGCGCGGCCCGAGCATCGCATTCCGCTTCACGTTCTCGAGCAGCATGCGGGCGACGGCCGCCGAGCCGCGCAGCGTGCTCTCCTCCTGACCGAAGAGCCCCGCGCCACCGTCCATCCCCTTCACGATGTTCGTGGTGCGATCGAGCCAGGACGCCGCCGCCGGCGGCAGCTCGCCGGGCAGAGAGCGCCCGCGCGGATCGTTGGGCGGCTTGCGATCGAGCGATCTCAGGATCTCGGTCAGCGTCGGGAGCGGCGGCTCGCCCACGAACGTGGCCACCGCGTCGATCCGCGCGCCGATGGTCGCGAGCGGCGCGATCTCGGGCTCTTCTTGCGCGAGGAGGATCGCGTGCATCTGCCGTCCGCCCGGCGCCCAGCGGATCGAGTCGATCGTGGTCGCGCCGTCGCGCCCGGGCAGGAAGTACTCGCAGATGATGACGTCGGCCGGCTCCTGCACGAAGCGATCGATCGCGCGCTCGCCGTCCGCGAGCACCACGGGCGCGTGCCCGGCCAGGATGACCGCGCGCGCGATGCGATCGGCGCGCGCGACGTCCGGCTCCACGATGAGCACCGTCAGCGGGATCATCCGGCGTCTCCGAAAGGGGAGATCACGTCGACTGGGCCGATCACGCGCTCGAAGATGCCTCGGATCCGCACCGCATGTCGACGGTAGGTCGACTCGAGCACCTCGATCATCGGTAGTCCGTCCCGCGCCCGGAGCCCGAGCCGCCGCGCCACGTGCTCGCCCGAGCGGGATCGCGGCCTCAGGATCGGCTCCCCGTGCTCGTCGATGAGGCGCAGGGTCTGCTCGACCGCGCGGAAGAAGACGTACCCCTGGCTCAGGGCCTCCGCGTCGGCCTTGGACAGCGCGCCGCGCTCGGCGAGGGTCTCGAGGCTCTCGAGCGTGCCGCGCGGGAGCGTCGGGTCGGCGGCCTCGAGCTTGAGCAGCTGAGCGAGCAGCTCGACGTCGACCAGCGCGCCGTGCCCGAGCTTCGGGTGAAGCCGGCCGGGCGCCTCGTTCGCGAGCTCGCGCTGGGAGCGTCCTCTCAGCTCGGCCACGCGCGCGCGGTCGATGGGGCGCGCGACCGAGAGCACGTGCGCGATGGCCGCATCGATCTTCGCCTGGAGCGACGGCGAGCCCGCGACGGCGCGCGCCCGCGTGAGGGCTTGCCTCTCCCACGCGTCGCCCTCGTTCGCGTGGTAGCGCTCGAAGCTGGCGAGCGAGACCACCAGCGTGCCCTGCGATCCGCTCGGCCGTAGGCGCGTGTCCGTCGCGTAGCCGGGCCCCTCTGCGTCGGGCTGCGAGAGCAGGCGCATCGTGCGCTGCGCGATGCGGGTGAAGAGCTCGACGTGCCCGATCGAGCGCGGTCCGAGGGTCTCGCCGTCCTCGTCGAACACGAAGACGAGGTCCAGATCGCCGCCGAACCCGAGCTCACGCGAGCCGAGCTTTCCGAGTGCGATCACGGCCAGCGACGCCGGCTCGCCGGACTCGGTCGCCCGGGTCGCCCCGAAGCGCGCCTCGGCTTCGCGCCGCGCGAGCGCCAGCGCGGTCTGCACCTGGCGCTCCGCGAGCGTGCTCAGGATCGCCGTCACGTGCGCCAGGTCGAGCTCACCCGAGACGTCGGCGAGCCCGGCGCGCAGTGTCGCCTCGCGCTTGGCCGTTCGCATCGCCGCGACCACGCGCTCGGCATCGCCCGCCTCCACGAGCGGCGCGAGCGGCGCGTGGAGCGCGTCGACAGCGGCGTCCGTGATGGGCTCGGCGAGGAGGAGCAGCTCGATCTCGTCCGGATGTCCGACGAGCGCACGAGAGAGCATCGGGCTCGAGCCGAAGAGGCCGATCATTCGCCGAAGGAGCCGTGGGTCGCGATCGAGCACGCCGAGATCCCAGCGTCTCAAGCGCGCGAAGAAGTCGGCCGACGAGGCGAGCGCTCGCTCCGGGTCGACGGCCTGCGCGATCTCGTCGATCAGGCGAGGTCCGAGCCCACCGTGCTTCTGGCGCGCGAGCGGGCCGAGCGGGCTCTCCGGAAAGCGGGCGAGCCGCTTGAGGTGGTGCGCGGCTTCGAGCGGATCGCTCACGTCGAGCACGCCGGGCAGCGCCGCCGCGATCTCTTCCTCGCCCGCCCCGTCCGCGATCCGATCGCAGAGGTCGGTCGCCTTCGGGCGCGTCGGCGTGCCCGAGCGATCGGCGAGCAGCGAGTCGAAGAGGTGCGCCACCTCCGTCCGGGCGCGTCCGAGCACCCGGTCGAGGTCCTCGCTCGACGCGAACCCGAGCGAGCGCGAGAACCTCTGCTTCTCCGCGCCGTCGGGAGGGATCCGATGCGTCTGGTAGCCCGTCCACGCGTGCACGCGGTGCTCGACGCGACGCAAGAGCGCCCAGCTCTCGGCGAGGGTGCGCGCATCCTGCCCGCTGACGAGGCCTGCTCCCTCGAGACGGTGCAGCGCGTCGATCGTTCCCGGCACGCGAAGAGAAGGGTGCCTTCCGCCCCAGATGAGCTGCAGCGTCTGGACGAAGAACTCCGCCTCGCGGATCCCGCCGCGTCCGAGCTTCACGTCGCGCTCGTCGGCGTTCAGCTCGCGCCGCGCGCGGAACACCATCTCGTGCATCTCGCGCGCGATGCCGGGGTCGACCGAGCGACGGAAGACGAAGGGTGAGAGCGTGCGGAGCAATTCCTCGCCGAGCGCGAGGTCGCCTGCCACGGCCCGAGCGCGGAGCAGCGCGGCCCGCTCCCAGGTCCGACCGAACGTCTCGTAGTACCGCTCGGCGCTGGCGAGCGAGTTCACGAGCGCGCCTCGGCTGCCTTCGGGGCGAAGGCGAAGATCGACGCGGAAGCAGAAGCCGTCCTCCGTCACGTCCGAGAGGAGCTTGCTCGCGCGCGACACGATGCGCGCCTGATGCTCGTGCACGACGAGCGCGTCGTCGTCGACGGTTCCTTCGTCCGTCTCGTAGAAGAAACAGAGGTCGACGTCGCTCCCGAGGTTGAGCTCGCCGCCGCCCAGCTTTCCCATCCCGAGGCAGACGAGCGGCATGGGCGCGCCGTCGGCTCGCCTCGCTTCGCCATGCCGCTCTTCCACCGCGCGCCGCGCGCCCTCGAGCCCTACCTCGATGCAGCCCGAGGCCAGCGCGGCCATCTCGGCGCTCGTCCGATCGACGTCCGCGAGGCGGAGGATCTCCCGGAGCGCGATACGGACGACGTGGCGGTGCCGGACGCGGCGGAGGGCGCGGCCGACATCGCCCGACGCGGCCCGCACCTCGCTCGCCACCTGTGCGGCGCCCACCGAGACGTCGACGCCAGCGCGGATCACGTCCGCGGGCACGGAGACGTCCGAGAGCGCGAGCGGCAAGAGCCCCGGCGCGTGCTCGGCCAGGAGCGATACGACGGCCCGGACGTCCGCGTCGCTCGTGTCCCCGCCCCGGTCCCGGAACGCGGTCAGCGCGGCTTCATCCCCCTCGGTCGCCCGCTCGGACAGCATGGTCCGCACGGAAGCGATGCTGCCACGGACCTCTGCGCGAAAGAGCCGAATTCCCCAGTCGCTCTGCGTGGATCCCGGCATTGACGCTCTGTTTGACGTGAAGTAGAACGCCGCCTCTTTCCGGCCCCCCTGAGCGAGCGCGTTCGCAGCGCGCTCTCCGGGCCCTCCGGGCGAGAGCATTCGGGCGACGACCGTCGCCCTTCCGAAAAGCCCTTCCGAGAAGGTGTCCCGTGGCCCTGGCGTTCTTCGAGTTCCTGCTCTGGCTCCAGCCCGCAGCCACGCCCAGCGCCCCTGCGGGCGGCGGTGGCGGCGGCGGCGGTGCGATGCCGTGTGGAACCCAGAGCCTCGTGATGCTCGCGGGCCTCGCGCTCGTCTACTTCCTGTTCCTCCGCCCCGACAACAAGCGCCGTCAGGAGGCCGAAGCGGCGCTCAAGGCGCTCAAGCCGGGCCAGAAGGTGCGCACCACGGGCGGCATCCTCGGTCAGATCGTGTCGCTCACGGATCGTGAAGTGACGCTCGCCGTGGCCGACAAGGTTCGGATCAACGTGCTGCGCGAGAACATCCGCGGGCCCGAGGTCGAGGTCGCAGCGGCGGACGCCGCGAAGGCTGCCGAGGCCAAGAAAGACGAGCCCAAGAAGGAAGAAGCGAAGAAGGACGCGCCTTCGAAGGACGACGGAACCGAGAAGAAGAAAGACTGACGCGCCGCGCGCTTCGCACCCTCCTCCACGCGGACGACTTCGACGTGGAGAAAAGGACGAAGGGCCTCGGCCGGAGAAGCGGCATGGACAGGGGTTGGTACGTTCGATTTGTTTTCTTCCTCGGCTGCATCGCCACCGCGTGGCTCGTGCTCTGGCCGAGCATTACGTCCTGGGTGCCCGCGCCTGCGTGGGTCACGGACACCTTCCACCGGCACATCGCGCTCGGGCTCGACATGCAGGGAGGCATGCAGCTGCAGTACGAGGTGGAGGTCGACGAGGCGATCATCGACCGGCGAGACCTTCGTCAGGACCAGATCCTCGAGCGTCTCTGCCAGCGCCTCGGCGACTGCGACGAGGACGTGCCGGCGACGCGCGAGCAGCTCGCAACGACGGCCGAGCGTGTGACCGCGCGGGCCGCGGGGGATGCCTCGTTCCGGCTGACGTTCGCGAACGCCGAGGACGTCGACGAGCTCGACCACGACATGGTCCTGAGCTTCGACGATCTCCGCGAGGTCGCTCGGACCGACACGAGCGTCACGCTCGCGATCCGCGACGACGCGATCGAGCGCCTCCGCACGACATCGATCGAGCAGGCCCGCGAGACGATCAGCAACCGCATCGACGAGATGGGCGTTCGCGAGGCCTCCGTGCAGGTCCGCGACACGAACATCGTCGTGGAGCTCCCGGGCGCGGGCCAGGAAGACTTCGACCGCATCCGCGAGATCATCGGCCGGACCGCTCGCCTCGAGTTCAAGGTCGTGGACGACGCGGACGAGTTCGTCCGCAGCCTCGACGACCTCCCCGAGGGCCTCGCTCTCTCGAGCGAGACCGTGTCGGCGGGTGACGAGCATCCGAGCGTCACGAGCTACTACCTCACGGCAGAGGGCGACGAAGCCCGTCAGCGCCTGACCGAGTACGTTCACGAGCTCCAGGGAGCCGAGCGCATCCCGCAGGACCACCAGCTCGCGCTGGGTCGCGTCGACTACGAGGACGACGACGGCGTCACTCGCGAGGTCTGGCGCACGTACTACCTCTACGGTCGCGCCGAGGTGACGGGCGATGCGATCGACGACGCGTCGGTGCAGATCGATCCCGAGGACCAGACCCCGAACGTCGGCATCACGTTCAACGGCCCAGGCGCGCGCGCGTTCGAGCGCCTCACCGGCGCGAACGTCCACCGTCGCATGGCCATCGTGCTCGACGACCGCGTCGAGACGGCCCCCGTCATCCAGGCGCGTATCGGCGGCGGTCACGCGCGGATCACGCTCGGCGGCTTCCGCCCCTACCAGGAGATGATGCAGGAGGCGAGCGAGCTCACCGTCGTCCTCCGCGCCGGCGCGCTCCCGGCGCCGATTCGTCCGGCGAACCAGCAGCTCATCGGCCCGTCGCTCGGGACGGATGCGGTCGCGGACGGCGTCTTCGGCGCCCTCGTCGGCATCTGCATCGTGCTCCTCTCGATGGCCGTCTACTACGAGGTCGGCGGCCTCGTGGCCGACCTCATGGTCATCATCAACGTCCTCATCCAGATGGCGATCCTCGCGGCCTTCGAGGCGACGATCACGCTGCCCGGTATCGCGGGCATCGCGCTGACGGTCGGTATGGCCGTCGACGCCAACGTGCTGATCAACGAGCGCATGCGCGAGGAGGCTCGCCTGGGGAAGTCCCCGCGCGCGATCGTCGAGCAGGGCTTCAACCGGGCCTTCTGGTCCATCTTCGACGGGCACGTCACGACGTTCATCTCGGGCGTCGTGCTCTACCAGTACGGCACCGGCCCCATCCGCGGCTTCGCGGTGACGCTGATGATCGGCATCGTGGCCTCGCTCTTCACGGGCGTCTTCTGTTCGAAGATCGCCTTCGACTGGCTCACGCGGGGGCTCAAGGTCACCCGCCTTCGGAACGGGTGATCGTCGATGGAGTTCTTCAAGCCCGGAGTCGCTTACGACTTCATGAAGTACCGGAACCAAGCCGTCGGGGCTTCGCTCCTCGTCTGCGTGCTCGCAGCGGCGTCGCTGTTCTGGCCCGGCCTCAACTACGGCATCGACTTCAGCGGCGGCACCGAGCTGCAGGTGCAGTTCCAGGGGCACATCGAGAGCTCGGAGCTGCGTGAGCTGCTCGTCGACCTCCACTTCGAGAGCCCCGACGTCATCGCCGTCCCCGAGCACGAGGACACCTACATCATCCGCGTCCGCGAGACGACGACGCTGCCCGAGGGCATCGACGAGACCATCGCGAGCCAGCTCGGCGAGGCTCTCGACGTCGAGACGCTCGCCGTCCGCGTCTCTCCCGGCGGCGACAAGGTCAGCATCCGCTTCGCCGGCGACGCCGATCTGGCCGCCATCGGCACCGCGCTGACTGCCGCCGGCGTCCAGGTTCGCGGCGACGTACGTCGCTTCGGCCCCGAGGGCGACCACCGCTACGAGGCCGACCTCGTCGGCGTGGCCGACCACATGCTCGCGCAGCTCACCGACCGCCTGGGCGATCGCGCCCCGCGCGAGCCGGACCGCGTCGAGTGGGTCGGGCCGCGCGCCGGCCAGCAGCTCCGCTACGCCGCGCTCCGTGCGCTCCTCTACTCCATCGCGTTCATCATGGTCTACGTCGCGTTCCGCTTCGATCTGCGGTTCGCGCCGGGCGGCATCATCGCGCTGCTCCACGACGCCCTCTTCACGGTCGGCGTGTTCGTCATCGCCCAGCGCGAGTTCAACCTCACGATCGTCGCCGCGCTGCTCACGATCATCGGCTACTCGATCAACGACACCATCGTCGTCTTCGACCGGATTCGAGAGAACCTCGGCCGCTACCGCGACAAGAACCTGCGCGAGATCATCAACATCTCCACGTCGCAGACCATCGGCCGCACGATCATGACCTCCGTCATGACCATGCTCTCGATCACGCCCTTCATGATCTGGGGCACGGCCACGATCCGCGACATCTCTTTCACGATGCTCGTCGGGTTCGCGATCGGCACCTACTCGTCGATCTACGTCGCGGCGCCGATCACCGAGTGGATGGACACGTACTTCCGTCGCCGTGGTGAAGAGGCGAAGGCACGCGCTGCCGCGGCCAAGCCCACCACGCGCTCCTCGCGCGGCGCGAGGGCGTGAACGAGGACGGGCCCGCCGCGCCAGGACCGGCGGGGACGACGTTTCCGCTCCCCGAGCCCCCCGATCTCCAGCTTCGGCTCTGCGACGCGCAGGCGGCCGCCGAGC
>JBBSAT010000150.1:0-18120 GCA_038252025.1 Polyangiales bacterium
ACGACGCCGATGGCCGCGAGCTCCGCGCGATGGGCGACGACCCAGCGCACGAGCCGCAGCCGCGTCGTCCCGTCGTAGCCAGTGGCGAGGCTCCAGTCGTGCAGCGCGTAGGTCGGCGCATCCCCCGCCCGCGCCCGCATCGCGTCGTGCAGCGGGCCCGTCACGTAGTCCGCGAGCCGGTCGTCGATGCGTGAAGGCGCGAGCATCGTGCCGATCACGCCATGGGGCGACGTCCACCAGACCGCGTACTGGAGGTCTGGCTCGACGAGGTGCGGCTCGCCGAGCAGCTCGCGCAGCGACGGCTCGCAGGGCGTGCCGTCGGACGGCTCCCGCCCGGATCCGTCCGAGGTGACCCTGGGCTCCACGCGCACGACTGTACGCCCACACGCCCCGCGTGTCGCGGAGCGCTCTCCCTAGAAGTGCAGGCCGATCTGCCCGAAGCCGCGCAGCTGGTAGCCGATCGCGTCGCCGTCTTGCTCGGGATGGAACGTCGTCACGGGCGACGCCACGGGATCGCGCTGGCGCGTCATGTTCAGCAGATCGAAGCCGACGCCGCCGCCGATCGTCAGCCAGTTGGTGAGGAAGATGTCGAAGCCGAGCGCGGCGTCGAACGACCAGCCGTACACGGTCGTCGCGCTCATCAGCGGGTCCGCATAGTTGGCGCCGCCCTGCCACGCGTAGCCGAAGCCGACGCGGAGGTAGGGCTCGACGATCGGGATCGGGAGACGAAGCTGTATGTCGCCGCCGACGGTCCCGATCTGGAAGGTGTCGTAGGAGGCAAACGTCATGCGTGCGCCGACGGCGAGCCACCAGACGCGGAACCCGAGCGCGGCGCCGACCATCGGGCCCGTGCCCGAGACCGAGTGGAAGACGCGCGTGTCGCCCGCGGCGAAGTTCGCGTTCCGGAACGCCACCAGGTTGACGTTCGAGATTCCGCCCTCGACCTCGATCCAGAGAAAGTCCACGTCGCGACCGTCACCTTCGGGCGGCTCTTCGGGGGGTGGCGTCGGAGCCTGCGCAGCGTGGCTGGGCGGCGGCGTTGCGGTCGCGCCGGTCGTCTGTGACGTGGGCGTCGCGGTCGTGGTGGACCGCGGCGGAGGCGGAGCCGGCGGCGGCGGCGGAGCAGCGGCCGGCGCAGGAGCAAGGGCCGGCTCCGGATCGGTCGCCGTCACGTCGCTGCTCGCGCTCTCGTCCGTGACGTCCGTCTGGCCGGTCTGGGCCTCCACGCGGGAACCGAACGTGACGACGAGGCCGATGGCGAGAGCCCACGCCGCGGAGAGCCGCACGGGCTCACTCGCCATCGACTTCCTCCCCGTCGACGATGAGGGTCGGCCCGTCGTCCTGGAAGCGGCCCTCGTCCACGACCGGCCGAGGCCGCGGGCCCGAGACCGAGTCCTTGAGCGCGGAGAGCACCTCGCCACGAACCGCCACGGCAGGAACGATCACGATGTCCGGAGCCTCGTCCTCGTCCTCGATCAGCATGATCTCCGCGTCGTCCTCGATCGCGCGCGGCTGCCCCGAGTCCGGTCGTCGCGAGGGCGGCGGCCGCGTCGCGTGCCGCTTGGGGATCGCCGTCACGCCCGGGGCCGCGTCGACACGGACGACCAGCACCGCGACGTTGTCGTCGGCGGGGGCCGCGAGCGCGCGAGCGAGCAGCGTCTTCGCAGTGTCTTCGGCCGTCGCCGTCATCTGGAGGATGTCGGCGATCTCGTCGTCGCCGAGGACGTCCGTCAGCCCGTCGCTGCACAGGACGAAACGGTCCAAGGGCGCGAGGTCGAGGGTACGGATCGAGACCCTCAGCGCCTCGCTCATGCCGAGCGCGCGCGTGATCACGTTTCGCGGAAGCTTGGCCGCCTGAGCCTCCGGGAGGTCAGGCCGAAGCTCGAGCACCTCGTTGGCGAGCGAGTGGTCCATCGTCAGGAGCTCGAGCCGCCCTTGACGCATCCGATAGCAGCGGCTGTCGCCGACGTGCGCGACGTGCACGAGCGCGTGCTGCGGCGACGGCGCGATCGCGACCATCGTCGTCCCCATGCCGCGATACCGATCGGAGCTGTGCGCGATCTCGAGCACCTCCTTGTTCGCTCGCTGGAAGCCCGAGCTCAGCCGTCGCGCGGCGGTGGGCAGCCCCAGCACGTCGAACACGCTCGCGTTGACGATCTCGTCGCGTGTCGCTTCGAAGTGCCGAGCGAGGCTCGCGAGCGCGATGCTCGAAGCGACGTTGCCGGCGTTCTCGCCACCGGCGCCATCCGCGACGGCGAAGAGACCGAGGTCTCGCCGGAGGAGCACGCCGTCTTCGTCATGAGGGCGCGCGCCGATGTGCTTGTGCGCAGCGGCGTCCACGTCGAAGAGGGGCGCGCGCACTGCCTCGGGTTCGGTCTGATGCATCGGTCGCCGAGTATACCGGGCGAAGTGGGGGGATCGGAACCGGGTATCCTTCCAGAATGCGCGCTCTCGGCTCCCCACCCCCCGCGGTCGTCGATCGGCTCACTCTCTCTCCCGCGTTCGGGAGCTATCGGGGCTCGATTCGCCGCTCCGACCTCTCCGCGCTGGCTCCCGATCGCCTCGGGCGCCTCGCGATCGAGAAGCGCTGGCTCTGGGGGGCGATCGTCCAGGGCGATCTGATGATCGCGTTCTGCGTCGTCGACCTCGGCTACGTCTCGAACGGCTTCGCCTACGCGTACTCCACCGAGGGCGGACTCGTCTCGGAGACGACGCGGGTCGGGCTACCTCGGCTGAGCCGCGTCAAGCAGTCCGCGACCCGGCGCGTGGACGCGCGCTTCCGCCATCCTTCGCTGTCGATCTCTGTGACCCAGGACGACTTCGAGCCGCTGGTCACCGTCTCGGTCACGGGGCCGGGCCTCGAGGTGCACGCGACGCTCGACACGAGCGCTTCGCCGCCTCCCATCACCGCGATCGCGCCGGTCGATCGCGGGATCGTCGACGTCACCGAGAAGCGAGTGCTCATGCCCGTGCGCGGCTCGGCCCTGGTCGACGGCAAGCGCGTGTCCCTGGACGGTGCGCTCGGCGGGTACGACCTCTCCCACGGCCTCCTGCCGCGCCACACGAAGTGGAACTGGGCGTTTCTGATGGGCCACGACACGTCGGGCGTGCCGGTCGCGCTCAACGTGGTCGAGGGCTGGACGCGCGAGCACGAGTGCGCGCTCTGGACCGGCGCGGAGCTCCATGGCGTGCCCGAGGCGCGCTTCGCCTACGATCCGGCGCGACCGCTGGCCGAGTGGAAGGTCACGACGCCCGACGGCTCCGTGAGCCTCGTGCTCCGCCCGAGCGCGCTCCACGCCGAGACGAAGGACCTCGGCATCGTGAGGTCGGCGTTCAAGCAAGCGCTCGGCACGTGGAGCGGCACGCTCGTGGTGGACGGCGCGAAGATCGAGATCGCCCGCGCGATCGGCGTCGCGGAGGAGCAGGACGTCCTCTGGTGAGGCTCGTCAGTCGGCGGCGTCGAGCTGATCGATCTGCTTCTCGATCTCGTCGTTGAGCTTCGCGTCACCCTCCGCCAGCGCCGCTGCGCGCGTCAGCATGCGGCGCGCCTCGTCGACGAGATCGATCTTCAGGAGCACGCGCGCCGCGGCACGGTGATACGCGATGTGGTTCGCCCGGTCGTTGCCGCGCGCGAGCGACGTGTAGAGATCGGCCGCGCGCGCGAAGTTCGCGCGCTTCTCGTAGATCTCGGCGAGCGGAACCGCAGCGCTCGCCGGAAAGTCGACGACGGAGCGCTGCACGAAGTGCCGGATGACCTTCTCGAGGAGATCGAGCGCCTTGTCCTCGTCGCCCGCGTCGCGGTGCGCGAGCCCGAGCTCCTGGAAGGCGAGCCAGCTCGGACGGTCCTCGTCCATGAGATCGATCGCGAGATCGATGAGCTCGATCGCCTCCTTCGCGTGGCCCTTGGCGCGCAGGAAGACGCCGAGGTTGAGGTACGGACGTGGATCGTCGGGCATCGCGTCGACGCCCTTCTGCAGCTGCTTGATGGCCTTCGCCTCGCGCTCCTTCGCGCTCTCGTCCTCGAACGAGGCGCGGTCCGACTCCGGCAGCGCGGCGACCTTCTCCGCCTCGTCGTCGGGCTTGCGCTCCGCGAGCTGGGCGAGCGCCACGTAGGCGTTCACGCGCGGCTCGCTGCGATCCTCGTCGGGCACGCGCTTGACGAACATGCGCAGCGCCTTGCCCGTGCCCTCGTAGTCCTCGAGCCGCGAGCGAGCGCGCGCGACCTCGAGCCACACGTAGACGGCGTCGTCGTTGCCGCGCGCGAACGACTCGAGCGGGGCGAGGGCCGCTTCCACGTCGCCTCGGTCCATCGCGACGACAGCGTCGCGGAACGCCTCGCCGTAGCCGTCGTACTCGTCCTGCTGGTCCTCTTCCCAGACGGCGGCGAGCAGCGCGTAGCGGTCCTCGTCGCTCGGGCCCTCGTCGTCTTGCACCGCGGCGGCGCGCGCGTCGTCGCGCTCGGCGCGCTCGAGGCGCCTCTCGGCGGCGTTCCGAACGGAGTCGCTCGAGGCCACCTCGATGGCGTTCTTGAGCTCCGTCCGGCCGAGAGCGAGATCCCCTCGCGCGAGGTGCCCTTCGGCCTCCTCCATGCGTTCCTTCGCGAGCCCGTCGAGACACGCGCGGCCACGCTCCGCGCACTCCTTCTTGAGCCCGTCGCTCGCGTCCGAGGCACCGGCGGCGCTCTCGTAGGCGTTCTTCGCCTCGAAGAATTCCTTCTGCTCGAAGAGCGCATCCCCGCGCTTCTTCTCGTCCAGCGCCTTCACACTTCCGAAGAGCCGACCGAAGAACGACATCACCCTCCACCCTTCTTCGCGATGCGCTGCATCGCGGTCGACTTGAGCGCGGCCGGGATGCCGCGGCTCTTCGAGAGGCCGCGCAGATCGGCCACGTGCAAGTGCGCGAGAAACTTCATCGAGATGCCGACCGGCGTCTTCGGGTTGAAGACCAGCGCGCGCTTGAGCTCGTAGTTGCCGTGCCAGTCGCGCTTGTTGCCGATGTAGCGGAGGACATCCTCTCCGACCTGGCGACTGTGGGCCATGCTCGAGGCCTCCGACTCGGTCGTGCCGGGCGAGGCCACGGCCGCCATCGCGACCTGCTTGTTGCTGTCGCGGACGAGGAGCGCGCGCGCCGCGGCGTTGCCGATGAGCGTGAGGCGAAGCTTCTCCGCGGTGCTCATGTCCGAGAGACGGATCGAGAGCGGCCGGCAGTCCTCCTTCACGGACTCGGTTCCCTCGGCGGGATCGACCTCGATGGCGTCGATGTCCTTGTCGGCCGCGAGCGCTGCCTCGAAGATCGAGTCGGACGGCAGCGGCTCGTCGGTCGGCTCGGGGATGAGCTGGCCGGCGATGGCCTGCGCGTGCGCTTCGAACGTGGGGATACCTTCGACCACGACCGCGTTGCGAACGCAGAGCTCGATGAGGCGGTCGATGGTGCTCATCCGCGTGTTGCGGTTCTTGTAGAGCGCCTCGATGATCTCCGGCGCCGCGAGCACCTTCTGCTCGTTGAGCGCGAGGCGCTCCGTGACCCGCTGCGAGCCGCGGCGCGCGATGCGGACGATGGTCTGGTCGGCGAGCGCCGGGTTGTTGAGGAGCCGCTCGATCGCCTCGTCGTCCCCGACCAGCCGATCGGCGATCGCGTCGAGGAACGCGGGGTGGAGCGGCGCCTCGGAGGCCGCGTCGAGCACGCCCGGGGGGAGCCCGTCGAGCGTCGTCTTCGCCGAGCTCGCGATGGCCTCGATCGGATCGGCGGCGAGCTGAAGGAGCAGCGCGACGAGGTCGCCGCCCTTGACCGGCACGAGACCGCGCGCTGCGATCGTGCGCGCGCGCTCGGGCGCAGCGGGGTCGCCGAAGCGCCTCAGGGACTCGGGAAGCTCTTCGACGGAGAGCGGGAGCGTCAGAACGTAGCTCACGCGGGATCCTGTAGCCGAGGCGGCGCCGGAAAGGAACCGCTGACTTCCGCCGCGTCTTGGCCCGAGCGCCCAGGGCGGTGCAGTCTCTCTTCCCATGCGCTCGAACATCCTCGCCTGCGCGGCGCTCTTGCTGGCTGTGACGGCCTTCGGCTGCACCGCGACGGTGCGCGCGACCCTCGCGTGCGAGCACTGCTTCTGCTCCTGGGCCCACAGGGACGGCTCGCATCCGGTGAGCTGCGACGCCATCGACTACGAGATCACCTGCTGCATGGCCGACTCGTCGTAGAGCAGCGAGCGCTTCGCTATTCGATCGAGCAGACGATGGCGTGCAGCGCTTGCCCGCGCGCGCGCATCGCGCCGACGCTCGCGGGGATGACGGCCGCTCGACCGCGCGTCACGCGCACGCTGCCGAAGGCTCCAGAGAGCTCGACCTCTCCGTCGAGCACGACCCAGGCCTCGGCCGCGTCGACCCTACGGATCTCGCGCTCGCCCGTCCCCGCGAGCACTGCGACGTCGAGCCCGCCCGCAGCGAGGCCCTGCCCGCCCGCGAGGCGATGCGCCGTCAGCGGCCCGTCTGCACGGACGGCCACGCGGCGATGCGCCGAGTCGAGGAACGAGGCGCCCCGCGGCGCGTCCCAGCGCGTGACCGCGAGCGCGCGCTCGACGTGGAGCTCGCGCGGCTGCCCCGACGCAGAGAGCGCGCCCGCCGCGTCGTACCTCCTGTTCCAGTCCCAGTAGCGGTAGGTCGACCCCTTGCGGCCCGGTAGGACGCGCTGCGGCTCGGCCAGGGTCACGCCCGCGCCGACTGCGTGCGGAGTGCCGGCGGGGACGACGAAGAAGTCACCCGGGTTGACGCGGACGCGGTGCAGGAGCGTCGAGATGTCACCCCCCGCGAGCAGCGCATCGCGCATCCGCTCGGGCGTCGCGTCGGGCGCGAGGCCGATGAAGATCGCAGCGTCGGGCTCGGCGCGGACGATGTACCAGCTCTCCGGCTTGCCCGACTCGTGGGCGGCGAGCGCGGGATCCTCGTCCGACGGGTGGATCTGCACGGAGAGCGGCTCGGCCGCGTCGAGCAGCTTCACGAGCAGCGCCGAGCCGCCGCGAGCGTGCTCGCGACCGAGGAGCGACGCGCCGTGGTCCCGGCTGAGGTCGGCCAGCGTGCGAGCCTCGTCCGCGAGCCGGCTCGCGAGCTCCGGGCCGAACGAGACCTCCCAGGACTCTCCGACGCGCGCATCGGCGGGCACGAGGCCGCGCTTCAGAATGCCGGCGATGAAGCGCCCGGCCCAGGGCGTCCGTGAGAGCGGCGTGAAGTTGTCCGGTGAGAGAAGGATGGGTCGATCGAGCACGAGCCCGACCGTACCGCGCCGGCGGGGCCTCGGCCCGCGTCATGCGCGCAGCGATGCGGACTCCGCGTCTTCTCCTGCGCGGCGGCCTCCGTGGTGAATCCGGGCTGCGCCGGCGCAGGTCGTGCTTAGCTCGCCGTCTCGTGTCGTTCTCACGTCCACGAGGCTCGATGATGTTGCCCTGGCTCACGGGCGCGTGCCTGGCGGTCACGTCTCCTGCCTGCGGAGTCGCACCGACTCATCCCGTACGGCCCGACGCGGGAACGCCGGACACCACCTGTGTAGGCGCCCTTCCACCGGTCGACCGCACGACGCTGACGAGCGTCGACCTCGCCGCGGACGCGATCAGCCGCGACTTGTGCGCCTTCGCGCTCCGTTGTCCGTCGTTCGCGGGTGCGTTCGAGGGCTACTGCGATCCGCGCTTCATTCGACTCGAACGGGCGGAGCTGTTGCGAGCGGCCACGCTCGAGCAAGCGCGAGCCTGCGAGACGACCCTGCGC
The DNA here is from genome assembly GCA_038252025.1 of Polyangiales bacterium. GTDB lineage: Bacteria > Myxococcota_A > Polyangia > Polyangiales > Sandaracinaceae > JBBSAT01. The sequence continues at coordinate 7,752 of JBBSAT010000150.1, forward strand.
ACGCTCGGGAGCTGCCTGAGCACGTTGATCCATGCGGGCGAGTGCCTGCGCGTGGCCCACCCCGAGCCAGCGCCTGGCGAGGCGTGCTCGCCACCCGGGTGTGGATCTGGAACCTGCGTGCAGTGTCGTTGCGAGCGCGCGCCTGCGCGTGGCGAGCCGTGCGAACGCGCCCCGTGCGCATGGGGCCTCCTCTGCGCCGGCGGCATCTGCTCGGCCGCTGGTGGGCTCGGTGACCCGTGCCCGTGCGGCGAAGGGCTCCATTGCGCGGGCGATTCATGTCGGAGGAACGCCGCCCTCGCGTGCGAGACGTGCGGCCCCGATCTCGCATGCGACGAGGGCCTGGCGTGCGACCCGGGATCCCATCGATGTGCGCCTCTCCAGCCGCTCGGAGGCGGTTGCGAGCTGGGCGACGACTGCGCGCCCGGCGAACGCTGCGTGGAGAGCGTCTGCACTGCGTTCGGCCCGCTCGGCTCGGCTTGCGCCTCCGACGTCGAGTGCCCGATGCCGCTCACGCGCTGCGTGGAAGGAACGTGCATCCAAGCGCCCGTGGTCGGCGACCCGTGTGTGATCACCGGACCGCCGTGCGCGACCGGCGTCTGCGACGGAGATGCGTGCCGGGTGCTGCGGCGAGGCGAAGGGCGATGCCTGTCCGAGCGCGACTGCGACGCCGCCCTGACGTGCGATGACGGTGAGTGCATGCCGCCGCCGTCATCGCCTTGCGGCGCGCCGTGCCCGGAGAACGAGGCGTGTGATGCCCGCGGCGCGGTTCCCGCGTGCTCCGGCCAGCGGCTAGAGGTTGGCGCTTACTGCGGCGACTTCCCGTCATGCGTCGACGGCGCACGCTGCGTTTTTGGGCCCTTCTTCGCACCACGTCGTTGCGTGAGCTGCGCAGAGCTGTGACCGGCCCGAGCGGGCTTTCCAGTTTTCGGCTTGCGGCGCAGGTTGGCGGGGTCGGGCTCTTCTCCGTAGTGCCCGCGCGTCAGTCGGCGAGCACTTCTTCGAGGGTCGCCGTCGTGAGCACTCGCTCGGCCCAACGCTCGAGAGTCTCGGCGTCGGCGGCGGCGATGCGCGCCAACGCGGCCTCGGGAGGCGCGCCGAAGCGGAGCGTGAGCTGCTTCACGAGGACTCGTCGCTCGCCTTCCTGTAGCCCTTCTCGCAGCCCTTCTCGCAGCCCTTCTCGCACGCCCTGCTCGCGCCCGCGGCTCTCGAAGAACTCCGCCAACGGGTTCGGACGACCGTCGCTTCGTGACCGTGCCTCCATGATCGTCCTCGCTCTCTTCCAGTCCTCGTCGCTGAGGATGTCGACAGCCGTCGCGGCAAATGCCAACGCCAGATCGTGCTCCGCGTACGAGAGGACGCGCAACACGAAACCAACCCGACGCGCCGCATGGGGACCGCGGGCCGCTGCGAGCGCAGAGAGAATCGCTAGCTCAGGGTCCCGCGCGATCGCGCGCGCGGTCTTCATCACGGGCAGGTCGCCCGGCCCCACGACGAGGGGTGCCCACTTGGAGCCCGGCTGAAACGTCGCGATCGGCTCCGCTGCCCAGCGTGCGACGTCCGCATCGAGGGCGATCACCACGACATGGGTCGGACAGCCGAGCGCGGCGTGGACGCCAGCGGCGTACCAGGGCCACGCGAACCGCTTCTCGGGGTCGCGTGAGCGCTGCACTTCGGCGACGCATGCGACGACCGGCAGGCCCTCGACGCGACCTACGACCACGAGGTCCGCGACGCGCGTGCTCTGCCAGCGAACGGACTCGGTCTCCGCGAGGAGGACGCACTTCGGTACGTCGAGCTTCTTCTGACGCAGCAGGCGGCCGAGGAGCGCGGGCTTGCGGGAGAGCATCTCGATCGACAGCTCGTGCTCGCGCGAGGGCATGCGCGGCCGGCTCGCAGCGGCCGTGCCGGTCGAGATCGGTCGAGAACACGCGGTTTTCTGGGAGCGATTCGGCGAAGTGGCGACGACGCGGCGGCGGAACCGCCAACCTGGATCGGGATCCGACGGCCCGCGCTGGCACCGAAGCGTGCCGACTGCCGTTCATGCGGGGATCGGTCCGGCGGGGCACGCTGGACCTCGGTCGCGACGGGCGTCTATTCTCGGCGCACACAGAGGAGGTCGCTCATGGGATCCGTCACCGCATCGCTCGAGAACCTCGAGAGGCTCGCCAAAGATCGTGGGCTCTCGCTGGGACTGCGGCCCGGAGCGTCCGCGGAGACGCTCGCTGCGGCGGAACAGGCGCTCGGTCGCGCGCTCCCCGCGGACTATCGTGAGCTGCTGAACTTGGCGGACGGCCAGCTCGACGACCCCACGTTTCCCTGGATGCCGGGGTGCGACCCGCTCGCCTCCGTGACGTCGGTGGTCGCTCAGCTCGGGGAGGAGCGCGGGATGACCGAGGACTTCCCTCCGTCCGCGGACGAGGATCTCGACGGCCGCATCCGTGGCGGTCGCTATCACCCGAACCGGATCCCGATCGCCGGCACCAAGTGGTGGGACGGAGACACCACGTACATCGATCTCGAGCCGGGCTCGAAGGGCACGGACGGCCAGCTCCTCACGCTGACGAGCGAGTGCGACTTCGTGGTGCTCGGCGACAGCCTCGCGCACGCGCTGGAGCGCTACGTCGCTGCGCTCGAGAGCGGCGACCTGGTCTGGCACCCGGAGGAGAAGGCGCTCGCCGCGCGCGGCGCCGCGCCCCATGCGGGCCACCCGGCGTACGACTTCGCGATCGCGAAGTGAGCGGCAGAGCGCCGGCCTAGCGGGTCATGCGAGCAGCGGTGCGATCGCCTTCCCGGTCGGCGTTCCCGCGCGCACGATCTCGCTCGGCGTGCCCTCGGCCAGGATCCGCCCGCCCTCGTCCCCGCCCTCGGGACCGAGATCGACGACGTGATCGGCGTGCGCGATGACGAGCGGATCGTGCTCGATCACGACGACCGTGTGACCGTCGTCCGCGAGACGCTCGAGGACCGCGAGCAAGAGATCGACGTCGCTCGGGTGTAGGCCCGTCGTCGGCTCGTCGAGGACGTAGAGCGTGGGATCGCTCGTGCGGCGCGAGAGCTCGCGCGCGAGCGCCAGCCGCTGGGCCTCGCCGCCGCTCAGCGTCGTGGCCGACTGACCGAGCCGGAGGTAGCCGAGCCCGAGCTCGTGCATCGTGCGGAGGCGCGCCGCGACGGGCGCCTGGACGGAGAGGATCGGCTCCGCCTCGTCGACCGAGAGCGCCAGCAGATCGGCGATCGAGAGGCCCTTGTAGCGGACCTCGAGCGTCTCCTTGTTGTAGCGACGGCCGCCGCACTCCGGGCACGTGATCGAGAGATCCGGAAGGAGCTGCATCTCCACGCGGATGCGCCCCTCGCCGCGGCACGTCTCGCAGCGACCGCCCTTCACGTTCGAAGAGAAGCGCGCGACGCCGTAGCCGCGCGCGCGCGCTTCGGGCAGCGCGGCATAGAGCTCGCGGAGCGGTCCGAGGAGGCCGACGTAGCTCGCGGGCGTCGAGCGCGGCGTGCGCCCGATCGCGACGTCGTCCACCGCGATCACCCGCACGACCGTCACCTTGCCCGACAGCGTGCCGAGCGCCGGCGGCGCGGGCGCGCGGAGCACGGCGGCGCGCACCAGCGGGAGCAAAGTCGACACGACGAGCGAGGACTTGCCGCTCCCCGAGACGCCGCTGACGACGGTGAGCGCGCCGTTCGGAAAGTGCGCGGCGACGTTCTTCAGGTTGTGGACGCGCGCGCCCTCGACGACGAGCGCCCCGCGATCCTTGCGCGCTTTTTTCCGCGGGACGCGAGCGGTCTCGCGGAGGTAGGGCCCCGTCACGCTCTCCGGGCTGGCCGCCAGATCGGTGGCGCTGCCCTTCGCGACGATGGTGCCGCCGAGCACGCCGGCCTTCGGCCCCATGTCGACGACGAAGTCCGCGGCGCGGATGACGTCGAGATCGTGCTCGACGACGAGGACGGTGTTGCCCTCGTCGCGGAGCCGGACGAGAGAGCGGATCAGCCGCTCGGTGTCCCGCGGGTGAAGGCCGAGCGAGGGCTCGTCGAGCACGTAGAGCACGCCGACGAGAGAGCCGCCGAGCCGCGTCGCGAGCCGGACGCGCTGCGCCTCGCCCGAGCTCAGCGTCGTCGTCGCACGGCCGACCGAGAGGTAGCCGACGCCGACGTCGTCGAGGAACGCGAGCCGCGCGTCGATCTCGCGGAGGAGCGGCGCGGCGATCTCGGCGTCGGCGCCCCTCAGCCGCAGCCCTGCGAGGCGCGGCCGGAGCGCCGTCCCCGGGAGGCGCGCCACCTCGACCAGCGAGAGACCGTCGACGGTGACGCCGCGCGCCGTCGGGCCGAGACGGCTGCCCTCGCACGCCGCGCAGACGCCTCGGCTGCGGAAGCGCTCGAGATCTTCTCGCAGCTCGGTGAGGAGCTCCGACTCGTCGTCGCCCGCGTCGGCCTCGGCGCTCGCGAGGCGCCGCTCGAGCAGCGGTAGCACGCCTTCGTACGGAGCCGTCTCTGCCTTCGGCTTCGCCTTCGATCGGGAGGCCTTCGGCGCGCGGGGCGGCAGCCCGCCGTGCATCAGCGCGTGGAGCGTCGCTTCATCGAGCGACCGGAGCGGTGCGTCGAGATCGATCGCGTATCCAGCAAGCGCGGCCGTCATCGCCCGATGCAGCGCGGCGCCGGGTTTACCCCACGCCAGGATCGCGCCGTCCGCGATCGACCGCTCGAGATCGGGCGCCACGCGCGCCGGATCGAGCGCGTCGATCTCCCCGAGGCCATGGCAGACCGCGCACGCCCCCTCGGGCGTCGCGAAGGAGAACGTCTTCGGCGTGATCTCCGGCAGGACGATCCCGTCCACCGGGCACATCGGTCGCTCCGACAGGAGCTCCGGCTCTCCCGTCTCCGGGATGAGACGCACGATGCCGCCGCCGGTCCGCAGCGCGAGCTCGATCGAGTCGGAGAGCCGGCTGCGCGAGGCGTCGCGGACGACCACGCGATCGACGATCACGTCGAGATCGTGCGCGCGTCCGGCCTCCACGCGAACGTCGTCCCCGAGGTCTACGGCCACGCCGTCGAGCCGAGCGCGGACGAAGCCGTCCTTTCGCAGCCGCGAGAGCTCCGCGGCGAGATCCGAGACGACGCCCCGCGCGATCGGCGCCGCGATCGAGAGCCGCGCGCCCTCCCCGAAGCTCATCGCGCGCGCGATCATCTGCTCGGCGGCGAACGCGCGGATCGGCCTGCCGCAGATCGGGCAGTGCGCCTGGCCGACGCGGGCGAAGAGCACCCGCAGCCGATCCTGGATCTCCGTGATCGTCCCGACGGTCGAGCGCGCGCTCTTGCGGAGCGGCTCCTGACGCACCGCGATGGCCGGCGAGAGCCCCGTGATCGAGTCCACGTCGGGCTTCTCGAGCTGATCGAGGAATTGCCGGGCGTACGCGTCGAGCGACTCGACGTAGCGGCGCTGCCCCTCCGCGTAGACGGTGTCGAACGCGAGCGAGGTCTTTCCCGATCCGCTCGGCCCGGTGATCACGACGAGCGCGTCGCGCGGGAGATCGACGTCGACATTCCGGAGGTTGTGCTGCCGCGCGCCGCGCACGGCGATGACGCGCTCGGTCACGTTCGTACGGAGAGGCGCAGCGCGAGCTCGGCCGCGGCGATCATGCCCGAGGGATCGATCTGCCCGGACCGCGCCGCGTCGTAGCCGACGCCGTGATCGACGCTCGTGCGAAGGATCGGAAGACCCCACGTCACGTTCACGGCCTGGCCCCAGTCGAGGAGCTTCGAGGCGATGGTCGCCTGGTCGTGCATCATCGCCACGACGCCGGTCGCTCGACCCTCGGCGGCCTCGCGGAACGCCGTCTCTGCCGGCGCGGGCCCGACGAGCGTGAGACGCCCCGACGCGAAGGGTGGCTCTGCGCTCGCGAGCGCGATGGCCGGCGCGAGGACCCGCGTCTCCTCGTCGCCGAAGAGGTTCTCCTCGCCCGCGTGCGGGTTGAGCCCGGCGACCACGAGGCGCGCGCCCGGGGGCGCGTCCAGGCGAACGAGCGCCTCACCCAGGTGCCGGATGGTTCGCAGCGCTCGGGATGCGGTGATCTCGTCCGGCACGCGGCGGATCGCGAGGTGCGTGGTCACGAGCGCGACGCGCAGACGCGGCCCGAGGAACATCATCGTCACGTCGTCGTCGGCGAGGCCGACGCGCCGCGCGAGGTGCTCGGTCTGTCCGATGAAGGCGACGCCGGCCCGCGAGATGGAGGCCTTGCTGACCGGCGCCGTGACGAGCGCATCCGCGTCGCCGCGCGTCACGATGTCGTTGGCGTGATCGAGCGCGACGAGCTGCGCATGGCCGCCCTCGTCCGTGGGCGCGTGCGCCTCGATCGCCCCGCGGCTCAGCCGGCCGACGTCGACGAGGGCGATCGAGGCAGCGTCCGCGCCGAGCAACGCCGTGAGCTGCGCGGCGTCGCCGACGAGGGTCACGTCCGCGCGCTCACGGATCGCGCGCGCCGCCGCGACGGAGACGAAGGGGCCGACGCCCGCCGGGTCGCCGACGGAGAAGACGAGGTGGGTTCGTCGAGCTGAGGTCACGGGGCCTTCATCTTGTAGCCGACTCCGCGCACCGTCTCGAGCGCGTCCGCGCCGCCGCCGAGCTTCATGCGCAGCCGCCGAACGTGGATGTCGACCGTACGCGAGCCGCCGTAGTAGTCGACCCCCCAGACGCGCTCGAGGAGCTGCTGCCGAGAGAAGACGCGCCCGCGGTTCCGCGCGAGGAACTCGAGGAGCGCGAACTCCTGGTGCGTGAGGGTCGCGGGGCGACCGCCGACGCTCACCTCGTGCGCGGACGAGTCCACGACGAGCGGTCCGATCTTGAGGGTCTCGGCGTCCGTGAACTCGCTCTTGCGCCACTCGGCGCGGCGGATGCGCACGTAGAGCTCGACGGGCACGTAGGGAACCAGCACGAGGTCGTCGAAGGCGTCCTCCGAAGCGATGCGATGGAGCGCGGGGACGGTGACGGCGGCGAGGACCGGCACCTCGGCGAGCGGCGCGCACGCGCGGAGACGCTTCAGCGCGGCGCGCCCCGCTTCGATCTGATCGAGCACCTCGACCAGGACGACCGCGGGCGGCTCGCGTCGAAGCGACTCATCACCCTCGAGGGGATCCCAGAGGTCCGCGGAGCGCACGCGGCACCCCAGCTCGCGCAGCGTGGCGAGCCCTCCCTCCGCCCGCTCGACCAGCTGCGGGCTCGCGACGACGAGAATCCACATGAATCGAAGTCGGGCGATGTAGCACACGAGCGGATGCCCGCTTGACGGCCGGCGACGGTCACCCGTAGAAAGGTGCTCGCCGTGCAACCCGAGGTCCCGTGAGCCAGAAACGCTGGAAGCTCGTGCTCACCGAGCTCGGAAGCGCGGTCGCGCTCCAGGAGACGGTCGTCGAGGCGTCCGACTGGATGACGGCGCTGACGCGGGCGCGAAAGCAGATCGGTGAGCGCGGCGGCGTTCCGCCCGGCGCCAGCTGCGCGATCGCGCCCGATGGAAGAGCGACGATCGTCGACGCCGTGGCGCGGCGCCAGTACCTGCTTCAGCCGACCGCCGAGGAGCTCTCGTCCGCTGCGCCTGCTGCGCCTGCTGCGCCGGTCGCTGCGGCGCCCCCCGCCGCAGCGGCGCCCGAGGCCGCCGCGCCGGCCGGGAAGAAGCCCAGGCTGAGCAAGGCGACGATGGCGTACCTGCCGTCGCCGGTCGCCAGCGCCGCACCGCCGATCGAGGTCGCCGTGGGCACCCCCGTCGCGCCTGCGTCGGTCCCCCCGAGCGCGACCTCCCGCGGCTCGGTGCGCCCGGTCGCCGTGCCGCGGCCGAGCGATCGGCCCGACCCGAAGAAGACCGTCTCCTATTCGACCGCCGAGGTCCGCGCGGCCGCCGAGCTTCACGCGGGCCAGGCGAGCGCGCCGCAGGAGCCGGTCTCACAGCCGCCCGTCGCGGGGCCGCCCGTCGCGGGGCCGCCCGTCGCGGGGCCGCCCGTCGCGGGGCCGCCCGTCTCGGGATCGCCCGTCTCGGGGCCGCCCGTCTCGGGGCCGCCCGTCGCCGCGGCGCCCGTCGGTCCCAGTCCGAAGAAAAGGGTCTCTCGCCAGACGATGGCGTACATGCCGGCGGAGATCGCGAACGCGATCGCGAACCAGACCGCCGTGGTCGTCGGCGCCCCGAGCGCGCCCGTCGCCGCGCCTGCTCCGGAGTCGGTCTCGGTCGCTCCGGTCTCGGTCGCTCCGGTCTCGGTCGCTCCGGTCTCGGTCGCCCCGGTCTCGGTCGCTCCGGTCGCCCCGATCTCCGTCGCTCCGCTGCCGGCCGTGGAAGCGACGCCGAGCGACGGGACGGAGCTCCTGCACTCGCGCGACGCAGAGCCGACGAAGGAATCGCCGCTCGTCTATCGCGAGCGCCACTACCTCGTCGCGGCCGGGCTGCCCGACGACGAGGCCGAGATGATCTTGCGTCGCAAGTTCGCGGCGCTCCGGGAAGAGCTGGCGTCGCGCCCCAAGGGCAAGCTCGTGAAGATGGCGCTCTTCGACCATCGGTTCACGGGGCAGCCGCAGCGCCCGCCGATCCTCGCGCTCCAGTGGAAAGACTGGCGCGGAGAGCCCGAGGTCATCGCGCCCGGTCGCGCCACGGTCCCCGCGCCGGCACCGACCGCGTCCGTACCGCCGGCGGCGCCTCCCCTCGCGTCTCCGAGCACGCCTCCCCTCGCGTCGCCGAGCACGCCTCCCCTCGCGTCGCCGAGCACGCCTCCCCTCGCGTCGCCGAGCACGCCGCCCCTCGCGTCGCAGTCGTCGGTCATCGTCGATCCAAACGCGTACACACCCTCCGTCGCGCCCGTCGCGCCCGCACCGGTTCCGTCGATCGTCGTCGACGCGTCGGCGTACAGGCCCTCGCAGAGCGCTCCGCCGGTCGCACCGCCGCAGTCGGTCGTCGTCGACGCGTCGGCGTACACGGCTTCGCCCGGTCCGATCTCGGTTCAACCCGTCGCCCCCGCGCGCGCTCCGGTGCACGCCCCCATCCAGACGGCCACGGGAAGCTCGCGCCGCTCGCGCAAGGCGACACCGGGCGGAGCGCTGACCGACGACCGTCTCGCAGACGCGTTCGAGGGCCTGCAGGACCTCTTCTTCCTCACGTCGGCGTTCGAAGGCGTCGAGTTCGTCGTGCGTCTGATCGGTGAGCTGATTCCGTCGGAAGCGATCAGCGTCGCGCTCTACGACATCAACACGCACGAGCTGCGCTTCGTGTCGACGACCGGCCAGGGCGCCGAAGAGCGCAAGGGCGACGCCGTGCCGATCGGCGCGGGTCTCCTGGGCGCCGCCGTCGCCGACTGGATGCACTCGCTCGTGGTCTCGGACGTCGCGTCCGACGCGCGCTTCGATCCCGGCATCGACGGCCGGGTCGGGCTCGACGCCGTGAACATGCTGTTCATGCCCATCGCCGCGCAGGGGCGCCTCCTCGCGCTCGTGCAGCTCTCCAATCGCATCGGCGATCTCGAGTACTCGCAGTCCGACGCGAACCTCATCCAGTACATCGGCGGCCGCCTCGGCGAGTTCTTGCTCCAGACGAAGATGACCGCCGATCGTCCGTCCAAGCGCGCGCCGACGGCCTCCCGCTAGAGCGCCGAATCGGTGCTCCAGATCTAGAGCATCCACGCCCCGCGCGGTGGTCAGCCGTGGACGCGCGTGATGAGTGCGCCGAGACGCTCGAGCACGATCGGCGGGATCTCGTGCTGCCCGCGGAACTTCACGAAGTCGACGTCGATGCCGGCCTTCACGAGCTCGGCTGCGAGACGCTCCGCGAGGGCGAACGGCAGGATCGGATCGTGGGTCCCGTGCGACACGAGCGCAGGCAGCCCGCGCCGCGAGACCATGCGCGGGAGCCAGACGTCCTCGGCGAGCAGCGTCCCGCTCAGCAGCGCGAGCGCATCGAGCTTCTGGTCGGTCCGGAGCGCGACGTCGGTCGCCAGCATCGCGCCTTGCGAGAAGCCGCCGAGCACGAAGCGCGACGGCGCGAGCTCCGCGCGCAGTGCGTCGATCACCTCGATGACGTGCGCGCGCGCCTCGTTCAGCCCCACAGGCTCGTCGCGCGACAGATCACGGACTCGCCCGCTCGCGAGCGCAGCCTCGAGGGCCACCATGTCGATGTGCCACCACGCGCGCGCGTCGCCCATCCCGTAGGCGCCGGCGAGCGAGATGGGCGCGTGGGGGAACGCGAAGCGCGTCTCGCGCGGCACGTCGAGCACGCGATGAAGCGCCACGAGGTCGTCACCCGGCGCGCCGAAGCCGTGGAGGAGGACGACGAGCGGGCCCGTGCCTCCGCCCTCGCGATCCGTGCCTCCGACGAGCCGGACCTTCTGACCGCCGATCTCGAGA